>NZ_JBFTKG010000006.1:0-144685 GCF_056395825.1 Arthrobacter sp. 05T47
GTCCGGCGACTTCGCACGCTTCCGGCGAACTCGCGGGACCGCGCCCACGAGCACCCACTGCCTCCCGCCACCGAGCCACCGCGCCCCCCTGCCCACGTCCTCCGCCCCTCCGGGCCCACCCGGCCCACGCTCCCGCCCCGCCCGGCCCACGCTCCCGCCCCGCCCGGCCCACCAACGCTCGAGTTCGCCGGTAGCGTGCCAGGCCGCCGTAAACGTCCGGCGACTTCGCACGCTTCCGGCGAACTCGCGGGACCGCGTCCACGAGGAGCCGAACAGAAAAAAGTTCTTGACAAATAAAATTGTCGGCAGGCAGACTGGAAGCATGTTGGACATCGAAGTGATCGAGGATCCGGCCGCGGCGGAGGCTTCGCTGGACCCGATCCGGACCAGGATCTTGCACGAGCTGGCCGAGCCCGGATCCGCCACGCAGCTCGCCGCGAAGGTGGGCCTGCCGCGGCAGAAGGTGAACTACCACCTCAAGGCCCTCGAACGGCATGGCCTCGTCGAGCTCATCGAGGAACGGCGGCGCGGCAACGTTACCGAACGCATCCTGCAGGCGACGGCGGCGTCGTACCTTATTTCGCCGGCGGCGCTGGCTTCCGTGGCGCCGGACCCGCACCGGTTCTCGGACCGCTTTTCCGCGTTCTGGCTGCTGGCGCTGGCCGCCCGCATGGTCCAGGAGGTGGGGCAGCTGATCGCCGGGGCAGCCGCGGCCAGGCAGAAGCTCGCCACGTTTGCCATCGACGGCGAAATCACCTTCCGCTCGGCGGCGGACCGGGCAGCCTTCGCCGAGGAACTCGGCGTCGCCGTGACCCGGCTCGTGGACAAGTACCACGACGGCGGACATGGCGCACAGGGCTCCCCGGCGGATTCGCCGCCGCCGGGACGCAAGCACCGGCTTGTCGTCGCGCTTCATCCGTCCCTGAAGGCGCCGGAAGCCAACGCAGCGCCCGCAAGCGCATACATTGCAACGCCACAAGAGACCAACTCACAAGAGACAAACCCACAAGCTAAGGAGCAGGACAATGACTGACAAGCGGAATTTCGAAATCGTCTACGACACCGAACTGCCCGGCACCCCGGAACGCGTGTGGGAGGCCGTCACCAAGGACACGCCGGCCTGGATGTTCCCCACGGACCAGTGGCCGGCAGTACGGACCGTTGACGAATACCCCTCCCATCTGGTGTCCCGGATGGACGGTCCGGACGGCTGGTTCAACCAGCTGGAGCATGTCCTGGAACCGCTCGACGGCGGCCGTGCCCGGCTGCATTACGTGCACAGCGGAATCTTCGCGGACAACTGGGACGAGCAGTACGACGGCGCCAGCAAGCACACGGCGTTCTATCTGCACACCCTGGGCCAGTACCTGAAGTACTTCGACGGCAAGCCCGTGGTCTTCACCGATATCCAGGCCCCCGCTGCCTCGCAGACCCCGGACGGCTTCGACCGGCTCAAGAAGGCCCTTGGCGTCGCCGGCTTGGCAGAGGGGGACACGGTGGTGGTGGAGCTCGACGGCGTCGGTCCGCTCGCCGTCGAGGTGGACTTCTCCAACGAGAACTTCCTCGGGCTGCGGACCGCGGACACGATGTACCGCTTCTTCGGCCGCAACGCCTTTGGCGCGCCGGTCGGGATGACCGTCCACGACTTCAGCGGCGCCGGGGACAGCGCCGCGACTGCGGAGGCCTGGGCCGGGTTCCTGGACAGCGTCTACGCCTAAGCCCGCGAGGCACTTCCTCTCTGGCGACGCGCACCTGCCCTGTCGACACCCGAACTCGGGAGTCGACAGGGCATATGCGCAGCGCAGGAATAAAGCCGCGTCACGCGACGGGTCTGGCGGGGTGCCGCGCCATGGGATTTACGCGATAGCGACGGCGGGCGGGCTGGTGAGGTCCCGCCGCAGCTGCGGGGACGCCTCCAGTCGGTCCTGGGCTGAGCGCAGCGCCAGCACGGCGGTCCCCAGCTGCTCCGGGGCCAGGGTGAACGGCACTCGGAGGTAGTGTTCGAAGGCCCCACCAACACCAAACCTGGGACCGGCCGCGAGGCGGATGCCGAAGTCCGGGGCGATCACCGTCAGCGCCGTGCTGAGAGGAGCGGGAAGCCGGCACCAGACCGACAACCCGCCGCCGGGCCGTTCCGCCTGCCACGTCGGCAGGTTCTCGGCGATGAGCCCCAGCAACGTGTCCCGGTTGGTACGGAGCGAGGCGAGCCGTTCGGGCAGGGGCTCCCTGAGGTCGTTGACCAGATGGGCCGCCGCAAGCTGCTCCACGACGGGACCTCCCAGGTCCATGGTGGTTCGGGCGGCGGCGAAGCGCTGGATGAGTGACTCGCCGGCCCGGATCCACCCGGTCCGCAGGCCTGCCCAGTGTGACTTGCTCAGCGAACCGATGGACACCACGGCCGGACCGAATGCGGCCAGGGGCGTGGAGGGCGCGCCGTCGAGGTTGAGCTCCCGCATGGTCTCGTCCACCACCAGCACGGTGCCCGACGCGGACGCCGCCCGGACCAGCTGCCGGCGCTGGGAATCCGGCATCAGCCGGCCGGTGGGGTTGTGGAAGTCGGGGACCACGTAGGCCATGGCCGGGCGTTGCTGCCTCAGCGCGGTCTCCAGAGCATCGATGTCCCAGCCGGCGTGGCCGCCATGGTGTGCCGGGGGCATGGCCACCGGGACCGGCCGGCAACCCGCAGCCCGGATCGCGTCGAGGGCGTTCGGGTAGCTGGGATGTTCCACGAGCACCTTGGTCCCCGAACGGCCGGCCAACGTGCGGAGCACAATGTTCAGGGCATGCTGAGCGCCGGACGTGACCAGAATCTGACCGGCCGTGGTCGGAACCCCTGCTGCGGTGTAACGGGCCGCAATCGCTTCGCGGAGCGGGCCCACCCCCAGCGCGTCGTAGCCGAAGCCCGGCAGCAGCGCCGGCAGCTCGGTCAGTGCCGCGGCAAAAGCCCGGTGCACCACCTCGCCGCTGGCCGGCAGCGAGGCGTAGGCAAGGTCCAGCAACCCGTCCGGAACGGCCAGTCCGGGCGCCCCGCTGAGTTCGGACCGGCCATCCGTTGCGGTTCCCCGCGGTCCGCGGTGGGGAATGCAGGTCCGGCCGCGGCTGCCCTGGCCGCTGCTCAGGAATCCCTGGTCGCGCAGCAAGCTGTAGGCAGCGGTCACCGTGGTGCGGCTGATGCCGAGCGTGGCGGCCAGCGACCGCTCGCTGGGCAGGGCAACGTCGAGGGCGACGCGACCGTCGAGGATGAGCAGGCGGACGACGTCGGCGAGCTCGCGGTAGGCGGGGGCGGCGCCGAGGTTCCACTGGCCCAGCAGGCGAGCCAGGGACCCCGGAGTCAAAGAGACGGACATCAGGCCAGTATTTCAGACTGGCTATGGATTGCAAGGCCAGTTTTCGTGGAGGATGGACACCATGTTGACCCGCAGACTCTTCCAGCTCCTCATTGGCCTGGCCATGTACGGCGTTTCGCTCGCCATATTCATCCGCGCCGGGCTGGGCCTGGACCCCTGGGACGTGTTTCACCAAGGCCTTGCGATCAAGACCGGGTTGAGCATCGGCACCGTCGTGGTGATCGTCAGCTTCCTCGTGCTGCTGCTGTGGATTCCGCTCCGGCAGTGGCCCGGCGTCGGTACGCTGTGCAACGCCGTGCTCGTGGGAGTCTTCGCCGATATCGGTTTGGCCCTCATTCCGGAGGTCACGCATCTCGGCGGGCAGATCGGCATGCTCGTGGGGGCCATCGTGCTCAACGGCATTGCCTCGGCCTGCTACATCGGCGCACGGCTGGGGCCCGGGGCCCGCGACGGCCTGATGACGGGACTCGCCCGCCGGACCGGCTGGTCGATACGAACGTCGCGGACCGGCATCGAAATCGTGGTGCTCGGCGCCGGCTGGCTGCTGGGCGGCTCGGTGGGTGTGGGCACGGTGCTCTACGCGCTGGCGATCGGACCCCTTGTGCAGCTGCTGCTGCCGCGGTTTACCGTTCCTGAGGTGCGTCCTGCCGAAGAGGCCGGGGCTGAACCGGCGACGGCCGCACCAACCGGGGCTGAAGCGGCGACGGCCGAAGCGGCGGTGGCTGAATCAAGCCGGGACGAACCAACCGGGGCCGAACCGGCCGGGGCTGAATCAAGCCGGGCCGAACCGGCCGCCATTGCCGGGACGGCCGTGCCCGCGGCGGCAGCCGGCGGTCCTGCGGGCTGATCCGCCGCTCGGAGCGCCGTCAGCCGGCGCCGTCAGCTGGCGCCCTCCGGCGGGGCGCCCTCCGGCACGGCGTACGGCTGACACGTGGGGCAGTAATAGATGTCCCGTTCCTCGATGCCGGCGCCCTTGCCGAGGACTCCGCGGCGGATGGGGGTGCCGCATTTGAGACACGGCTGGTGCTCGCGCCGGTAGACCCAGTAGCCGGGGCGCCCGGCGGTGCGGCCCACTGGTACGCCCCGGGCGTTCAGCACGGTGGTCCGGCGGCCCGCGCCGAGATTGGCGGAGAGCAGGATCTGGGCGTCGGTGATCAGGGCCGCAAGATCCGTCACCGCGGAGACCGGCGACGCCGGATGGACTCCGGCGAGGAAGCAGGCCTCGCAGCGGTAGATGTTTCCGATTCCCGCCAGCTTGCTCTGGTCCAGCAGGGCGATCCCGATGGGCACGTCCGGGGACGCGAGCAGACGGCGTTCGGCCTTGGCCGCGTCCCAGTCCGGGCCCAGCAGGTCCGGACCGAGGTGCCCCACGATGGCGTCCTCCTGGTCGGTGCGGACCACTTCAAGAATGCCAAGCGAGAACCCGACGGCGTCGGCCGTGGCGGTGCGCAGAACGCAGCGGGCCGTGAAGCCGGGCTTCCGCCAACGGCCGCCGGACGGGTAGACCTGCCAGCTGCCTTCCATCTTCAGGTGTGAGTGGATGGTGAGCCGGTCCTTCGGCGTCGGGCTCTGCACCCGCATCAGCAGGTGCTTGCCGCGGGGCACCACCTCGTCCACGGTCCAGCCGCCGAGTTTCAGGGTGGCGAAACGGGGGACCCGGAAATCGGAGGACACCAGTTCCTTGCCGGCCAGTGCGGCATGCAGCTGTGCCGCGGCGCGAAAGACGGAATCGCCCTCAGGCACGGATCCTCAGTCCCTTCGGTGTGGAGTAGGCCCCGGCCTGGGCAAGGGCGGCCGCGATCGGGGTGTCCAGAATGCCGTGGCCGTTGACCTTTTCCATGATCAGCTTGTCCACCGCGCCGCGGGTCACCACTCCCACCAGCGCCGCACCGGCCGCGGCCAGAACCTCGGGGTCGTCGCTGAACGCGAGCAGGGTCTTGCCGCCACGCTCCACATAAAGGGCCAGGGCGCCATCGACCAGCACCACCAGGGCGCCGGCCTTCCGGCCGGGCCGGTGTCCCGTGCCGGCGTCGACATTCAGCGCGGGCCACGGGAGGGCGGCGCCGTAGGGATTGGCGGGATCGGTCGCGGCGAGGGCCAGTGCCACGGGCTCGGCCTTGTGCAACTGGGCGTCTTCGACGTAGGACCGCAGCCGGTCCACAGTGGCCGGCACGGCGAACTGCGCCGCGCCGAGGTGCTCGATGAAGTACCCGCGCCGGCAGCGTCCGGCCTCTTCGAGCCGGGCCAGTACCTTGTACATGAGGCCGAAGCCGCCGAGGATGTTCTCGGCCATGACCGAGCCGCGGGTGACCACGCCGTAGCGGTCCAGGAGCAGTTCCGCGGTTGCCCGGGCGTGGATGGTGGGGTCGAGCTCGGGGGAGGGCAGCGCGGACCAGCGTCCGGCGGCAAGCGCCGGCGCGGGGGCGGTGCCGGTCACGGAACCGTACCGGCCGCCGGTGAGGCCCGGCGATCCCAGCAGGCCGGTGCCGTGCGCCCGTCCGAGCCGGCTGAGCCGGGGCGCGCGGGCCCGCGGTGCGCGCCCCACCTGCCGGTGGGCCGTGTGGCCACCGGCGATCAGGGCCCTGACGGGGGCAAAGGTGTCGCCGGTAATCCGGCCCGCCCAGGCGAGATCCCAGAGCGCCGTCACTACGTCCTGGTCGCTGAGCACCGAATCCATGCCGCCGGCTACCTCGGTCAGCTGCCGGAAGAAGTAGCCGCCGCCGTTGTTCTGCAGGTGCTCCAGGAGCCGCTGCTGTGCGTCGCCTGGTTCGAAATCGACAGCGGGGTTCAGCGTCAGCTCGGCGGAATCGGCGAGGTGCAGGCTGACCCAACCGTCGTTGCCCGGCAGTGATCCGGCACCGGACCAGAGGACTTCACCGGCTGCCATGAGTTCGTCCAGCATGGCCGGCTGGTAATTGGACACGCGGCTGGCCAGGACCAGTGGCTCCCATGCCGAGGCAGGAATGGGGACGCCGGAAAGCTGGTCGACGGCGGTAATGATGCCGTCCAGGCCGCGCAGGGCGGACTGCCCGCGGCCGCCGGTGGTCCGCACATTTTGCCAGGCGGGAAGGAACCGGCCGTACGCGGCAGTGTCTACGGGTTCGACTTCGGCGCGGAGCGCGGCGAGCGAACGCCGGCGCAGCTTGCGGAGGACCTCGGCGTCGCACCATTCGCTGACGGCCGCCAGAGGCAGAACGACGGCCGGCGCGGAGGCCGATGCCCCTGCAGCGCCGGAGTGTTCACTGTCGGATCTCTCAAGACCGGTTCCCTCAAGTCCGGTTCCCTGAACGCCGGATCCGGCAACGCCCGCTGCTGCCGTGCCTGCCGGCGGCGACGCGTGCGGACGGAACTCGCCTTCCACCACGCGGCCGTCCGCGGCCAGCCGCTTCAGCGCCGTCCCGACGACGGCGACGCCGAGTCCCAGCCGCGCCGCGGCTTCCGCGGCGGTGAACGGTCCGTGCGTGCGGGCATAGCGCGAGACGAGGTCCCCGAGCGGGTCCGCGACCGGTTCGATGAAGGCCAACGGCACGCCCATCGGTAGGGGGACGCCGAGGGCATCCCGGAGCCGGGCGGCGTCCTCGACCGCCGCGTAGCGTTCGGCGCCGCCGATGTTGACCTTAATCGCCCGGTTGGCCCGCTGCAGGGCGGTGAGGTGGGCCTCGGCGTCGGCTTCGGTCGCCGGAGTCTCCACCGGCCCAACCGACGGGGTTTGGTCCGGACCGGCGGACACGGCTGTCTCCCCGCCAGGCTGGGCGGTCTCCGTAGCCTCGGGCGCGGCCGGGCCCGCCGCCGGCTCCAGGCGGGCGGCAACTTCGCGCGGCGAGAGCGGACCCAGGAGGCGCAGGAGGTCCGCGACGCCCTCGAGCCCGCGCACCTGCCGGTCCCGGGCCAGGCGCTGCAGTTCACGCTCGGTGGCGTCGATGACCTTCGCGTCCAGCAGTTCGCGCAGCTCCACGCGGCCCAGGAGCTCATTGAGCAGGGTGGAATCGAGGGCCAGGGCGGCGGCACGGCGCTCTGCCAGCGGCGAGTCGCCCTCGTAGAGGAACTGGGCCACGTAGCCAAACAGCAAGGACTTCGCGAACGGGGAGGGCTGCTGCGTGGTGGTCTCGACGATCCTGAGCTCGCGGCGCTCCACTGAAGCGGCAATGTCCTTCAAAGCGGGAAGGTCGTAGACATCCTGCAAACATTCCCGGACCGTCTCGAGCACAATCGGGAACGTCGGGTACTTCCGGGCAACGTCCAGCAGCTGCGCCGAGCGCTGCCGCTGCTGCCACAAGGGCTGCCGCTTGCCCGGGTTCTGCCGCGGCAGCAGCAAGGCACGCGCGGCGCACTCACGGAACCGGGAGGCGAAGAGTGCGCTGCCGCCAACCTCCGCTGTCACAATCTGCTCGAGTTCCTCCGGGTCGAAGAGGAACAACTCGGCGCCCGGCGGCTCGTCTTCCATCATGGGAACGCGCAGCACAATGCCGTCGTCGGCGGCCATGGCCGAGCCGTCCATCCCGTAGCGCTGGTGCAGGCGCTGGCCCACGGCCAGCGCCCACGGTGCGTGCACGGGCAGTCCGAAGGGGCTGTGCAGCACCACCCGCCAGTCGCCGAGCTCGTCGTGGAAGCGTTCCACCACGAGGGTGGTGTCGCTGGGGACCACGTCGGTGGCCAGCCGCTGTTCGGCGAGGTACTGGATCAGGTTGTTCGCGGCGAAGTCGTCCAGGCCGCTGGCCTTGCAGCGCTCGGTTGCCGGTCCGACGTCGGACGCCGCCAGTTCGCGCATGAACGCACCGAGGGCGCGGCCCAGGTCTACGGGCCGGCCGAGCGAATCGCCCTTCCAGAACGGGAGCTTGCCGGGCTGTCCGAACGCCGGCGACACCAGGACACGGTCGTGCGTGATGTCCTCGATCTTCCAGCTGGTGGCGCCGAGGGCGAAGATGTCCCCAACCCGGGATTCATAGACCATTTCCTCGTCGAGTTCGCCCACCCGGCGCCCGCCCTTGGCCGCGGCGGCGGCCGGGCTGGCGGCCCTGCCATCTGCGCTGGCACCGCCAGACCCGGAGCTGCCAGACCCCGAACCGCCGGTGCCCTCGACCTCGGTGCCGATGATGTACACGCCAAACAGTCCGCGGTCCGGGATGGTCCCGCCGGAGGTGACGGCGAGCCTCTGCGCGCCGGGCCTGCCCTCGATGGTCCCGGCGTTCCGGTCCCAGATGACCCGGGGACGCAGCTCCGCGAATTCGTCGGAGGGGTAGCGTCCGGCCAGCAGGTCCAGGGTGGCCTCGAACGCGGAGCGGGGGAGCGAGGCGAAGGGCGCTGACCGCCGGACCGTGGCGAACCATTCCTCCACGTCGATCGCCCCAAGGGCGGTAGCTGCCACCGTCTGCTGGGCCAGGATGTCCAGCGGGTTGGCCGGGATGCTGAGCCGCTCGATCTTGCCGTCAAGCATTCGTTCCACGGTGATGGCCGTGTGGACGAGGTCTGCCCGGTGTTTAGGGAACAGCACGCCCTGGGAGATTTCGCCGACCTGGTGGCCGGCGCGGCCCACCCGCTGCAGGCCGCTGGCCACCGAGGGCGGCGACTCGACCTGCACCACCAGGTCCACGGCGCCCATGTCGATGCCAAGTTCGAGGGAGGACGTGGCCACGACACAGCGCAGCCGCCCGGATTTCAGGTCATCCTCAATCAGGGCGCGCTGGTCCTTGGATACGGAGCCGTGGTGGGCGCGGGCCAGCACGGGATCCGCGCCCGCCGTGCTGCCGGCCTGCGCCATCATATGGGCCGGTGTGGCAGTGGACGTGGGCAGCGCAGCGGCACCGCCGGACGGCACTCTGCTGGGCGAGGCAGTATTGGGCACGGCAGCCGGCATGGCATCCGGTGCGGCTTCGAAGTCCGGCGCGCCGGCGCCAAACTCGGCCCAGCCGCCGCCGGCTGCCATGAGCTGGCGTTCGGTGTAGATCTCGTTGAGCCGGGCGGTCAGCCGTTCGGCGAGGCGGCGGGAGTTCGCGAAGACGATGGTGGACTGGTTGGCCAGCACCAGGTCCACGATCTTTTCCTCCACATGAGGCCAGATGGAGGCCTGGGGCTGGAGCCCGGAGGCCGGACCGGAATCGAAGGCCGCGGCGGCACCCTGAAGATCGGACATGTCCTCCACAGGAACAGAGACGGTGAGGTCCCAGTTCTTCCGCGACGGAGGGGCCACAATTTCCACCGGCGCCGACCCTGCGAGGAACTGCGCCACCAGTTCCTTGGGTTCCACGGTTGCCGACAGGCCGATCCGCTGGGCGGGCTTGGGCAGCAGCGCGTCCAGGCGTTCCAGGGACACGGCCAGATGCGCCCCGCGCTTGGTGCCGGCGACGGCATGGACCTCGTCGACAATGATCGTGTCCACCTCGTCGAGGGTTTCCCGGGCCCTGGACGTCAGCATCAGGAAGAGGGATTCCGGTGTGGTGATGAGGATGTCGGGCGGGTGGCTGAGGAGCGAACGGCGGTCGGCCGCCGTCGTGTCCCCGGAGCGGACGCCCACGGTAATGAGCGGTGCGGGCAGGTCCAGGCGTTTGGCGGTCTGCGTGATGCCGATCAACGGTGCACGGAGGTTGCGTTCGACGTCGACGCCGAGAGCCTTGAGCGGGGAAATGTACAGCACCCGGGTCTTCCGCTGGGCTGCCTTCCGCTGGGCTGAATTTGTCCGTGAGCCCGTCCGGCGCCCGCCCTTAACAGCCGTGTCCAGGCCGGGCAGGGCCTCGGGCTCGGCGGGGGCGGAGGTTAGCAGCCGGTCCAGCGCCCAAAGGAACGCAGCGAGCGTCTTGCCGGAGCCTGTAGGGGCGACGACGAGGGCGTGCGCACCGGAGGAGATGGCATTCCAGGCGCCGCTCTGGGCCGGGGTGGGCGTGGAAAAAGCGCCCAGAAACCATTCCCGGGTCGGTCGGCTGAACCGGTCCATGGCGTTGGCCGAAAGTGCGCCGCCGGCGAGCTCCTGCCCCTTCATTCCTCCATCATGCCCTACCCCACTGACACTATTTGCCGGGCACGTTGACGGCCGCCCATGCTGGCCCGGAAGCTCCGGTCGCTCCCTGGCGTTCGATGCCGGGAGGCCGGCGGGCCCGGTGCTACTTCGGTTGGAAGGCCCCGACGGTCAGCAGGTTGATCTCGGTGTTCGTGCAGGCGTCCAGCTGCTGCGCGACGAACAGCGAAGCCGTGTCATCGGGCGGGTAGACCCTGAATCCAGCCGCCGGCGTGCGGGTGCAGTCCGGATAGTTGGCGGCCTGGGTGTAGCGCAGCGTGGCGGAGCCTGCCTTCCCGGGGGCGAGCATGACGTCGGAGACCGGGGTTGAGTCATCGCGCGTGGCGGCAGCGCCGATCGGCTCTCCATCCGCCCCGGCTGTGAGGGAGACGCCCGCATAGCCCTTCAACAGGCACGGTTCGGTGCCGGAGTTAGTCAGGATCAGCTGCATGTAGACGCTGCCCGCCGCTCCGCCGCCGCTGGCGTCGGTGGTTGCCGTCAGGCTGGCGGCCTTGCACAGGGCGGGGCCGGACTGGGCCGCCTGAGAGGACGCGGCGGCGGGCGAGGATTCCGTGGCCGTCGCGGAGGCCGAGGGCTCGCTCGAAGTGCTGGCGGAAGCGGTGGGCGGGGAGGTGGCTGGCTGGGGCTGCGCCGAACTGCCCCCGCAGCCGCTAAGGAAGAGAGCCGCCGCGGCAGCCGATGTCACAACCAGTGCGTGCTTCATTCGCTGAGACCTCATGGCTCAACAATTATGCCCGCCGTTGCCTTAGTCAACGATGCCACGGCAACCTGGCCATATTGATGCCCGGATTGTGATTTCCGGGCATCAGCCGAGGTCAGGTGGCCAGGGAGGCGCTGCTGCTAGTCGGTCTCAGGGCCGGAGCAGTAGTGGCAGTCCTCCGGGCAGGAGGCGGTGCCGGCGGATAGTGGATCCGTCCAAGCGGCAGCGCCGGCGGTGGGGTTTGCCCACTGGATTGGCGGCTGAAGCGCGTTTACCGGCTGAAGCGTGTTTAGCGTCTGCGCCGTGGCTTCCCTTCGATCAGTGGTCAGCATGGCGGGCTCCTTCGGCGTCTGCAACGCTCAGTTCGAAGCCGTCGGCAATGTGGAACAGCCGCCGGTGCCCGCCCTTGGAGACCACCCACACGACGGCGCCGTCGGCGGTTCGCGTGTCCACGCGGCCCGCGTGCTCCAGGCGGCCGTCCCGGTGGACGTGGACGGCGTCGCCGATCTCGACGTCGTCCCACCGGGCGGGGCGGCTGGAGAGCCGGTTCTTCTGCAATGTCATGAGGATTCCTGAAGGGTCACGGGCAAACGATGATGTGATCCAGCTAACCGTGGGAAGCCACTTACCCTCAATGGCCAAGTGAATGAAGCACTGCCGCCCCGTTGTGCAGGAGTCCAGACGCTCGGTATCCAGCACTAGCCGTTCGGGTGCGCGTCAGCGCCAGCCGCTGGAGTGTGGCTGGCCCGCCGGGCCAGCCAGGCAAACGTGGGTGGTGGCGGCGGTGGAACGGTGCGGGCCCCTGGCCCGGCGCTGTCCGCCGAGGCCCGGCGCCGGCGCAGTTCCAGGGCGAGGCTCTGCTGGCCGCGTGCCATCGCCCAGCGGTGGTTGGCGGCGAAGCCGGGCTTGAGCAGCCAGCTCAGCCGGCGCAGCAGGGGCTTGGCGGCGCTGACCCGCCAGTCGTAGGTGATGACCGTTTCCGGTCCGTCCGGCTCGAAGGTCCAGCGGCCGGTGCCGTTGAGGTCGCCGGCTGCGGTGAGGGCGAAACCGCGGGGAGTGACCGGCTCCGTAACCGTGAGGGTCCAGCGGAGCGTGTAGGGCAGCCAGCCCTTCGTGTGGAGGCGTACAGGTCCGGGCATTCCGGGCCCTGGCTCCGGGCCGCCGGCCACGGGCTCGGCGCTGAGGTAGACGGACGGCCACCAGCGGGGCATGGCCGTGGCCTCGCTCAGGACGGCCGCGACCTCCTCCGGCGTGCCCGCCACGCGCCAGACGGTCCTGAACTCGTAGTCTGTGCTGCCCATCGGGGCCTCCTTTCAGCCCTGCGTGGATGCCCTCACTATCAATTCGGGCGGAAAGACCACCTGGGTGGGTGCAAAGCCGTCTTCTGCTGCCGCCTCCTGGAGCAGCAGTTCCAGCGCGGTGGAGCCGATAAGGGCACTGGGCTGCCGGATGGAGGACAGCGGCACGACGGCGGCGGCGGCGAACTCGATGTCGTCGTAGCCGATCAGGGCGATCTCCTGCGGCACCTTGACGCCGCCCATGAGCATGAGTCCCTGCAGGGCGCCCACGGCAAGCAGGTCGTTGGCTGCAAAGATCGCATCCGGGCGTTCGGCTTCGGGCCGTGACCGGATGGACTCACCGGCCGCCCTGCCCGAAAGTACGGTCAGGGATTCCGTGGCGATGACCTCGAGTGTTGCGCCCGCGACGGCGTCGATGGCCTTCCGCGCCCCTGCCAAACGGTCCGCCACCTGCCGGATGCTTGCCGGGCCGCCAACAAACGCGATCCGCCGCCGGCCCAGCGACAACAGGTGGGCCGCGGCCATCTCCCCGCCCGCCAGGTCGTCCACGGCCACCGAGGAGAAGCTCATGTTCTCTGTCTGCCGGTCCACGAGCACCGTCGGGATGCCCCGGCGCCGGAGCTGCTCCAGCCTCGGGATGACATTTCCTACCGGGGACAGCAGCACGCCCCGCACGCGCTGCTGCTCAAAGAGGTCCAGATACGCGGATTCCCGGCCCTCGTCCTCGTTGCTGTTGCCGACGAGGACGGTGAAGTTCTCCGCGGCGGCGCGGTCCTCCGCGCCCCGGGCCAGATCCGAGAAGAAGGGGTTGGCGGCGTCCAGGACCACCAGGCCGATGCTGTGGCTCATGCCCGCGCGCAACTGGCGCGCGGCGTCGTTCCGGACGAAGCCGAGCTTGTCGATGGCGGACTGGACCCTGATGGTGACTTCGGCAGAGACCTTCTCCGGCCGGTTCAGCACATTGGAGACCGTCCCGACCGAGACGCCGGCCAGGGCCGCGACGTCCTTGACGCTCGCTGAAACCATTTCCTGTGCTCCTGAAGGTGGACGCCGCAGCCCTTGGGGCCAGGCGGCGCGTACGCAAAATACTCACTTCAGGATACCCGTCCGGGATCCAATTTGAACCCTTTCATTGAAACGAATCAAAAGCYGCGTAATGGATGCGTGACGGCAGTTGACGTGTTGATTTGAAGACCTTATGATTCAAATCACAACTGGTTATGAAACGATTCATTCCAGCGTTCACTAAGGCAGTGTTCACTAAGCCCCAAAGGTGCGGTCAATTTTATGCAGCAGACACACAGTTCCCGGTCCGGCCCCGCTGAGGGGGAGCAGGTTCCGGTTCTCTCGCTCTCCCACGCAGCCAAGACTTTCGGCCCGGTGGTCGCCTTGGCCGACGGCACCATCCACATCGAGGCTGGCGAAATCCACGCACTCGTCGGCGAGAACGGCGCCGGCAAATCCACGCTGGTGAAAATCCTCGCAGGCCTGCACCATCCCGATTCCGGCGACTTCCAGGTGGCAGGCCAGAGCGTCCAGTTCCGCAATGTTGCCGAGAGCAAGGACGCCGGAATCTCGGTCATCTACCAGGAACCCACACTCTTCCCGGACCTGAGCGTCGCGGAGAACATCTTCATCGGCCGCCAGCCCAAGGGCCGTTTCGGGCTCATCAGCAAAGCGATCATGGTCAGGGAGGCGCGCAAGCTGTTCGAGCGGCTTGGCGTTCCGATCGACCCGACCCGCATCGCCGAAGGCCTGTCCATCGCGGACCAGCAGATCATTGAAATCGCCAAGGCCATTTCGCTGGACGCCAAAGTCCTGGTGATGGACGAGCCCACGGCAGCCCTCAGCGGCGTCGAGGTGGAACGGCTGTTCTCCGTGGCCCGGAGCCTCCGGGACCGGGGGACCGGCATCCTCTTCATTTCGCACCGTTTCGACGAGGTCTTTGACCTGTGCGACCGCATCACCGTAATGCGGGACGGCCGGTACATCTCCACCCACCGCACGGCCGACGTCACCGTCGAGCAGATCGTTCGCGAGATGGTGGGCCGCGACATTGGCGCCTTGTTCCCCAAGACCCCTGCCGAGATCGGCGACGTGGTCCTGAAAGTGGACGGCCTCAGCCGCGCCGGGGTGTTCCGCGATATCAGCTTCGAGGTCCGCGCCGGGGAAATCGTTGCCTTGGCCGGCCTCGTCGGCGCCGGCCGCACCGAGGTGGCACGCGCCGTATTCGGTATCGACCCCTACGACGCCGGCGATATCACCTTCGAGGGACGCAAGCTCAAGCCGCGGAATCCCCAGGTGGCCATCACCGCCGGCATGGGCTTCGTGCCGGAGGACCGCCGCAAGCAGGGCCTGGTGATGGACTTGTCCGTGGCCCGGAACGTCACGCTCACGCTGCGCAACAAGTACACGACGGCGGGGCTGATCAACGGGGGCGCCGAGCGGCGCGCGGCCCAGGAATGGAGCAAACGGCTCCAGGTGAAGACCGGCTCGCAGGAGTACGCCGTCTCCACGCTCTCCGGCGGCAACCAGCAAAAGGTGGTGCTCGCCAAGTGGTTGGCCACGGACCCGCGGCTGCTGATCATCGACGAGCCCACCCGCGGCATCGACGTCGGCACCAAGAGCGAGGTGCATCGGCTCATTTCGGACCTCGCCGGGCGCGGGATCGCGATCCTGATGATCTCCTCCGAACTGCCCGAGGTCCTCGGCATGGCTGACCGCGTCCTGGTCATGCGCGAAGGCCGGATCACCGCCGAACTCGACCGTGCCGATGCGAATCCCGAATCGGTCATGCACGCCGCCACGTCTTCCGCAGGAGGAACCCTGTGAGCTCAGCTCTGGACCACAAGAACGCAACGACGCCGGCACCCGCAGCCGGCGCCCGGGACGCCGTCGCCTCGCTGCTGCGGATGCGCGAACTCCCAGTGCTGATCGCGCTGGCACTGCTGGTACTCGTCACCTACCTGATCAACCCGCTGTTCCTCACCGCGCAGGGCGTGAAGGACCTGCTGCTCAACGCCACGATCATCATGATTCTGGCGGTAGGGCAGACCCTGCTGATCATCACCAGGAACATCGACCTTTCCGTCGGCTCCATGCTGGGGCTGGTCGCCTTCGGCACCGGCACCCTTTTCTCGGCTATGCCCGACGTGCCGATTATCGCAGTCTTTGTGATCGGCATGGCCTTCGGGGCGCTGCTGGGCGCCGTCAACGGCGCCCTGGTCACCCTGGCCAAAGTGCCCGCCCTGGTCATCACACTCGGGACGCTCTACGTGTACCGCGGCCTGAACAACGCCTGGGCCGGCGGCAAGCAGTACTTCGCGGGCGACCGTCCGGAGGAGTTCGGCGCCCTCTCGGTGAACACCTTTCTGGGGTTCCCCGTCATCACGCTGCTGGCCATCGGCGTCGTGATCGCCGTCGCCATCTACATGTCCGGCACCCGTCCGGGCCGTGACCTGTACGCCATCGGCTCGGATCCGGACGCGGCCACTGCCTTCGGCATCAAGGTCTCCAAGCGCGTGTTCCTCGCGTTCCTGGCCAACGGCGCGCTCGCCGGGCTGGCCGGGGTGCTCTACGCCAGCCGCTTCAACTCCGTCGGAGCCACCACCGGCACCGGCATGGAACTGACCGTGGTGGCGGCCGCCGTCGTCGGTGGCGTAGCGATCTTCGGCGGCAGCGGATCGGTGACCGGGGCCGCGCTCGGCGCCGTGCTCCTGACCACCATCACCAGTTCCCTGACCGCCCTGCGGGTGGACAAATTCTGGCAGCAGGCGATCGTCGGCGTACTGATCCTCACCGCCATCATCATCGACCGCGTGGCCAGCCTGCGCACAGCCAAGAAACTGCGGATTAGCGAGGCTCGCAATGTCTGAAACCACGTCCACCACCAGCACGGCGCCGGCCGCCGTGGCTGACAACACCAAGCCGCTGGCCAGCGAACCGAAGGGCCGGACCGGCGCCGCACGGATCCTGACCGGCCGGGACGCCATCACCATCTACGCCCTGATTGCTTTCCTGATCTACGCAGCAATCGCCATCCCGCGCTTCGCCTCGCCGGTCACCACCGGCTTCCTGCTCCTGGACGTCATCCCGGTCCTGCTGATCGCCATGCCGATGACGCTGATCATCATCACGGGCGAAATCGACCTGTCCGTGGCCAGTACCGCCGGCCTGACCAGCGCCCTGATGGGCGTCCTCTGGGCCGGCGGGACGGACATATGGCTGGCCCTGGCAATCAGCCTGCTGGCAGGAATTGCCGCCGGCATGTTCAACGGCTTCCTGATCGCGGTCCTCGGCCTGCCCTCCCTGGCGGTGACCATCGGCACCCTGGCGCTGTTCCGCGGCCTGGCCCTGGTCATCATCGGCGACAACGCCGTGGCCAACTTCCCCAAGGCGCTGACCGCCTTCTTCACCTCCAAAATCGGCGGCACCGGCATCCCCACGGTGATGATCGGCGTCGTCGTGGTGATGGTCTTCTTCGGCGTGCTGCTGCACTTCACGCCGTTCGGACGCGGCCTCTATGCGATGGGCTACAGCAAGGAAGCCGCCAGCTTCGTCGGCATCAACGTGGCCCGCAGCAAGTTCTGGCTCTACGTCGGGTCCGGCGCCGTCTCGGCGCTGGCCGGCATCTACTGGACGCTGCGCTACACCAGCGCCCGCAGCGACAACGCCTCCGGCCTGGAACTGGCCGTCATCGCCGCCGTCCTGCTCGGCGGCGTGTCGATCTTCGGCGGCAAGGGCTCCATCCCCGGCGTCATCGCCGGTGTCCTGCTGATCGGGACGCTCAACTACGCCCTTCGCCTGGCCCGGGTGTCCGACGTCGTCCTCATCACGGTGACCGGCCTGCTGCTGATCTTCTCGGTGGTGGCGCCGAGCATCGGCTCCGCCATCAGGCAATGGCGGCACACCCGCCGCGTCCGCCGAAGTTTCACCCGCAAGGCCACCTGAAATTTGCACACCAGCACCACCACAAACCGCGCCCGCCTGGGGCCGGCCGTACCGACCGCACGAAGGAAAAGGGAAGAACAATGATGTTGAACCGCAAGAACAAGGGCCGGACCGGCCGACTGGGAAGCATGGTGGCCATCACCGCCGTGGCCGCACTGGCGCTGACAGCCTGCAACAGCGGCTCTGCATCCTCCAGCGACACCAGCAGCCCCTCGGCAGGCGGCGGGGACCAGAAGATCACCTTCATCCCCAAGCAACTGAACAACCCGTACACGGACGTCGTCCTGGGCGGCGGCAAGAAGGGTGCCACCGAGGCAGGATTCGCCTCCTCGCAGGTCGTCGGACCGCTGGAAGCCTCCGCCTCCAGCCAGGTTTCGTTCATCAACGCCGAGACGCAGGCCGGCACGAACGTCATCGCGATTGCCGCCAATGACCCCGACGCCGTCTGCACGGCCCTCGGCGAAGCCCGGTCCGCTGGCGCCAAGATCGTCGCGTTCGACTCGGACACCAATCCCGACTGCCGCGACGTCTTCATCAGCCAGGTCGTCGCCAAGGACGTTGCCCTGATCCAGACCAAGCTGATTTCCGAGCAGATCGGCGGCAGCGGCGAGATCGCCATCCTGTCCGCCACGGCCAACGCCACCAACCAGAACGAGTGGATCAAGTACATGGAGGAGGAGCTCGCCTCCAACCCCGCGTACAAGGACATCAAGCTTGTGGCCAAGGTCTACGGCGATGACAACGACACCAAGTCCTTCCAGGAAGCCCAGGGCCTCATGCAGGCGCACCCGAACCTGAAGGGCATTATCTCCCCGACCACCGTGGGCATCGCCGCCACCGCCCGTTACCTCTCAACGTCCGCGTACAAGGGCAAGGTTGCCCTCACCGGGCTGGGGCTCCCGAATGAAATGCGGCCCTTCGTGAAGGACGGCACCGTCAAGGAGTTCGCCCTCTGGGATCCGGCACAGCTTGGCTATGTTGCGGCCTTCGCTGGCAAGGCCCTCAAGGACGGCAAGATCACCGGCGCCGAAGGGGACACCTTCACCGCCGGCGAGCTGGGCGAACGCAAAGTCGAAAAGGGCGGCTTGGTGATCGTCGGCCCGCCGACCGTCTTCAACGCCGAGAACATCGACAAGTACAACTTCTAATCCGTTCCTGACCCATACTGAGCGGCCGGGCGGGCCGCCGACAGCCCGCCCGGCACCTCTCCTTCTCCTACTTCTACATCTGTTCCACATCACCGGTGCCACAGCACCGGGACCACGGCGCCCTGCTCCGCCGCCGTGCCCGGAAACCGCGTTCCGGAGCCCCAGAACCCCCATTTCATGCCGGAAGGCCCCCACATGAACCAGAAACAACCGGTAGATCGGCTGCTGCATCCGCACCGCCGCCGCCCCACCCGCATCGGGCTGGTCTCCGGCGGTCTGGGCGCCTACTGGCCCCAGTTTCCAGAGCTGTTGCCGCAGCTGCGGGACTCCGTCCGCTACGTCACCAGCCGCTTCCAGGGACTCGACGCCGACGTCGTCGACACCGGCTTCATCTCCGACGCGCAGGAAGCCGCCGCGGCCGGCGAAAAGCTCCGCGTCGCGGACTGCGACCTCATCGTCATCTTCCTCACCACGTACCTGACGTCCTCCATGGTCCTGCCCATCGCCCAGCGGGCGAAGACCCCCGTCCTGGTGATCGACCTGCAGCCAACCGAAGCGATGGACCATGCCAACTTTGACACCGGCAAGTGGCTGGCCTACTGCGGCCAATGCCCGGTGCCGGAGGTCGCCAACGTCTTCCGCCGGGCCGGGATCGACTTCCGCTCAGTCTCCGGGCACCTCAAGCAGGAGTCCGCCTGGGAGCGGATCACCGCGTGGGTCCACGCCGCCGGCGTCCGCGCCCGGCTCCGCAATGCCCGGCACGGGCTCATGGGCCACCTCTATCCGGGCATGCTGGATGTCGCCACCGACCTCACCACCGTTTCCACCACCTTCGGCTCCCACGTGGAGGTGCTCGAATTCGATGACCTCCGCGAACGGGTCAACGCCGTCACGGAGGCGGAGGTGTCCGAACGCCTGGAGCTTGCCCGCGAACTCTTCGTTGTGGATGACTCTGTGAACGACGACGACTTCGCGTGGGGTGCGAAGGTGTCGGTGGGCTTGGACCGCCTCGTGGAGGACTTTGACCTGGACTCCGTGGCGTACTACCACCGCGGACTGGCCGGTGAACAGCATGAACGGCTCGGCGCCGGGATGATCCTGGGCTCCTCCATCCTGACGGCCCGGGGCATCCCGATGGCCGGCGAGTTCGAGCTGCGGACCTCCATCGCCATGCTGGCGGCCCAGGCGATCGGCGCCGGGGGATCATTTACCGAGATCCAGGCCCTAAACTTCGTCGACAACGTGGTCGAAATGGGACACGACGGTCCGGCCCACCTGGCCGTGTCCGCCCAGGAGCCGCTGCTGCGCGGACTCGGCATCTACCACGGCAAGCGCGGCTGGGGTGTCTCAGTCGAATTCGATGTGCGCCACGGCCCCGTCACCACCTTCGGCCTCGGCCAGGACCCGGACGGAAGCTACGTGTTCGTCACCTCCGAGGGCGAAGTTGTCCCGGGGCCGCTCCTCCAGATCGGAAACACGACCTCCCGCGTGGACTTCGGCGGGGATCCCGGGCTCTGGGTGGACCAGTGGAGCCAGACCGGAATCGGCCACCACTGGGCCCTGTGCGTCGGCCACCGGGCCGCCGACATCAAGGCCGCCGCATCCCTCCTGGGCATCGAACACCGCCACGTGGTGCTCTCATGAGCACCCAGCGCGTCTGCTTCCAACTCCAGGTCAAGCCCCGGCTGATCGAGGAATACACCCGTCGGCACGCCGCCGTCTGGCCGGAGATGCTCCGGGCCCTCAAGGCTTCCGGCTGGAACAACTACTCACTCTTCCTCCGGCCCGACGGACTCCTGATCGGCTACTTCGAAACAGACAGCCTGACCGGCGCCCAGGCCCGCATGGCCCTGACTGAGGTGAACAGCCGCTGGCAGACCGAGATGGCCGGATTCTTCGACGACCTCGCCGGGGCGCCGGACCAGAGCTTCCTCCAGCTCACCGAAATCTTCAATCTCGAGGACCAGTTGTCCGCGGCCAACGCCCCCGGGGACAACCACCAACCGCAAAAGGAACAATCATGAACACCACAGAAACGGCCCTGGGCCGCCTCGGGGAACTCGCCATCGAGGTCCCCTCCTGGGCCTACGGCAACTCCGGCACCCGCTTCAAGGTGTTCGGCACCCCCGGCACTCCGCGCACCGTCCACGAGAAGCTGGCCGACGCCGCGAAGGTCCACGAACTCACCGGACTGGCCCCGACCGTGGCGCTGCACATTCCCTGGGACAAGGTCGATGACTACGCGGCGCTGAAGGAGTATGCAGCGGACCTCGGCGTCAGCCTAGGCACCATCAACTCCAACACGTTCCAGGACGACGAGTACAAGTTCGGCTCCCTGACCTCTTCCAACCCTGCGGTCCGCCGCCGCGCAATCGACCACCACCTCGAGTGCCTTGAGATCATGCACGCCACGGGCTCGCGCGATTTGAAGATCTGGCTCGCGGACGGCACCAACTACCCGGGCCAGGACGACATGCGCGGCCGGCAGGACCGCCTCGCGGAATCCCTGCAGGAGATCTACGCCGGGCTCGGCGCGGCGCAGCGCCTGGTCCTGGAGTACAAGTTCTTCGAGCCGGCTTTCTACCACACCGACGTCCCGGACTGGGGCACCTCCTACGCGCAGACCCTGGCCCTGGGCGAGAAGGCCTTCGTCTGCCTGGACACCGGCCACCACGCCCCCGGGACCAACATCGAATTCATCGTCATGCAGCTGCTGCGCCTGGGCAAGCTCGGCTCCTTCGACTTCAACTCCCGCTTCTACGCCGACGACGACCTGATCGTCGGCGCGGCCGATCCCTTCCAGCTGTTCCGGATCATGCACGAGGTCATCCGCGGCGGCGGCTTCGGCAAAGAGTCCGGCGTCGCCCTGATGCTGGACCAGTGCCACAACCTGGAGGAAAAGATCCCGGGCCAGATCCGCTCCGTGCTCAACGTCCAGGAAATGACCGCCCGCGCCCTGCTCATCGACACCGACGCACTCGCCGAGGCCCAGCGCAACGGCGACGTCCTGGCCGCCAACGGCATCTTCAACGATGCGTTCTACACCGATGTCCGCCCTGCCCTGGCGCAGTGGCGTGAATCCCGCGGCCTGCCCGCGGACCCGCTGGCCGCCTTCAAAGCCAGCGGCTACCAGAAGAAGATCAACGAGGACCGCGTCGGCGGCCAGCAAGCCGGATGGGGCGCCTAGAGCTATGACTGAGAACAAGACCGTTGAAGAACTGATTGCCCGCTCCAACCGCCTGGGCGCGGACAAGCGGAACACCAACTTCGCCGGCGGCAACACCTCCGCCAAGGGCACCGAGAAGGACCCGGTGACCGGCGAGGACGTCGAGCTCCTGTGGGTCAAGGGCTCCGGCGGGGACCTGGGCACGCTGAAGGCCGAGGGCCTTGCCGTCCTGCGGCTGGACCGGCTGCAGGCGCTCAAGAACGTGTACCCCGGCGTCGAGCGTGAAGACGAAATGGTGGCCGCTTTCGACTACTGCCTGCACGGCAAGGGCGGCGCGGCGCCGTCAATCGATACCGCCATGCACGGGCTGGTCGACGCCGCGCACGTGGACCACCTGCACCCGGACTCCGGCATTGCCATTGCCACGGCCGCCGACGGCGAGGCCCTCACCAAGGAGATCTTCGGCGAGAAGGTGGCGTGGGTGCCCTGGCGGCGCCCCGGCTTCCAGCTGGGCCTGGACATCGCCGCGATCAAGGACGCGAACCCGCACGCCGTGGGCACCATCCTCGGCGGCCACGGCATCACTGCCTGGGGCGCCACCAGCGAGGAAGCCGAAGCCAACTCGCTGTGGATCATCGAGCAGGCCGAGCAATACATCAAGGACCACGGCCGGGCCGAGCCGTTCGGGCCGAAGCTCCCCGGCTACGCCGCCCTCCCGGAGACCGAGCGCCGCGCGAAGGCCGCAGCACTGGCCCCCGTGATCCGCGGCCTCGCCTCCACGGACAAGCCGCAGCTGGGCCATTTCAGCGACGCCCCCGCCGTCCTGGACTTCCTCGAAGCCGCCGAACATCCCCGGCTCGGGGCCCTGGGCACGTCCTGCCCGGACCACTTCCTGCGCACCAAGGTCAAGCCGCTGGTCCTGGACCTGCCCGCGGACGCCTCGATCGAGGACTCCGTGGCCCGGCTCAAGGAACTCCACACCGCCTACCGCGAGGACTACCAGGGGTACTACGACCGGCACGCGACCCCGGACAGCCCAGCCCTGCGCGGCGCGGACCCGGCGATCGTCCTGGTTCCCGGGGTGGGCATGTTCTCCTTCGGGGCAAACAAGCAGACCGCCCGGGTGGCGGGGGAGTTCTACCTGAACGCCATCAACGTCATGCGCGGCGCCGAGGCCGTCTCCAGCTACGCCCCGATCGAGGAATCCGAGAAGTTCCGGATCGAATACTGGGCCCTGGAAGAGGCGAAGCTGGCCCGGATGCCCAAGCCGAAATCCCACGCGGGCCGGATCGCCCTGGTGACCGGGGCGGCGTCGGGCATCGGCAAGGCGATCGCCACCCGCTTCGCCGCCGACGGCGCGTGCGTGGTCATCGCGGACCTGAACCTCGAGAACGCTGAAAAGGTGGCCGCGGAACTCGGCGGCTCCGACGTCGCGATCGGCGTCCAGGCCGACGTCACAGACGAAGCCCAGATCGCCGCGGCCATCCAGGCAGCCGTCCTGGCCTTCGGCGGACTGGACCTGGTGGTCAACAACGCCGGGCTCTCCATCTCCAAGCCGCTCCTGGAAACCACGGAGAAGGACTGGGACCTGCAGCACAACGTCATGGCCAAGGGCTCGTTCCTGGTGGCCAAGGCCGCCGCGCAGGTGATGATCGGCCAGGAGATGGGCGGGGACATCATTTACATCTCCTCCAAAAACTCCGTGTTCGCCGGGCCGAACAACATCGCCTACTCCGCCACCAAGGCAGACCAGGCCCACCAGGTCCGGCTCCTGGCCGCGGAACTGGGCGAGTACGGGATCCGGGTCAACGGCATCAACCCCGACGGCGTGGTCCGCGGCTCCGGGATCTTCGCCGGCGGCTGGGGCGCCAAGCGCGCCGCCGTCTACGGCGTGGACGAGCAGGAACTGGGCAAGTACTACGCCCAGCGCACCCTGCTCAAGCGCGAAGTCCTGCCCGAGAACGTGGCCAACGCCGCCGCCGTGCTGACCGGCAGCGAGCTCTCCCACACCACCGGGCTCCACATCCCCGTGGACGCCGGCGTGGCCGCGGCCTTCCTGCGATGAGCACAGCAGCCCCCGGCCTGGCCAGCGCTCCGGCAACCAACGGAACGGTGCCCGGCAGCGTCTTTGCCGCCGTCGACATTGGTGCGTCCTCCGGCCGGGTCATCCTGGGCCGGGTTGCGCACAGCCCCGGCGGGACGAGGGCAGAGCTCGAGACCGTGCACCGCTTCCCCAACGGCGTCAAGGAGCTCGACGGCGGCCTCCGCTGGGACTTCGACGCACTGTTCGCCGAGGTCCTCACCGGGCTCGCGGCCGCCGCCACGGCGGCCGCGGCCCGCGGCGAGCGGATCGCCAGCATCGGGATCGACACCTGGGCCGTGGACTACGGCCTGGTCAACGACGCCGGTGAACTCCTCGCGGCACCGTTCAGCTACCGCGACGACCGGGGCCGCGGCGCCGTCGCACGGGTCCACGAAAAGCTGGACCCGGCGCGTCTCTACGCCACTACGGGGCTGCAGTTCCTGCCGTTCAACACCATCTACCAGCTCGCCGCCGAGCCCGGGCTGGACGGTGTGCAGGCCCTGCTGATCCCGGACCTCATTGGGTTCCTGCTGACCGGCCAGCGCCGCACCGAGGCCACCAACGCTTCCACCACGGGGCTCTTCGACGCCGTCGCGGGGGAGTGGGCCACGGAGTTCCTGGCCTCCCTGGGCTTGCCCAAGGACCTGTTCCCGCCGCTGGTCCAACCAGGGGAGACGGTCGGCACCCTGCTGCCGGGGATCGCGGAACGGACGGGGCTGCCGGCTGCCACGAAGGTGGTGGCCGTGGGCTCGCACGACACCGCCTCGGCCGTCGCCGCCGTGCCCGCGGGCGGCGGAGGCGATGAGGAGAAATTCGGCTACGTCTCCTCGGGCACCTGGTCCCTGGTGGGCGTCGAACTCTCCCACCCGGTCCTGACCGAGGCCAGCCGGGCCGCGAACTTCACCAACGAACGCGGCGTGGACGGCACCATCCGCTACCTGCGCAACGTCGGCGGCCTCTGGCTCCTCAGCGAATGCCAGCGCACCTGGGCAGCCGAGGGCTACCGGCCCGGACTCGAGGAACTGCTCGACGCCGCCGCAACCCTTCCGCCCGGAGGACCCGTCATCAACGCCGACGACCCCTTTTTCATCGCCCCGGACAACATGCCCGAGCGCATCCGGGCCGCGGTCCGCAACACCGGTGCCGTCCTGCCCGAGCATCCCGCGCACATCGTGCGGTGCATCCTGGACAGCCTCGCCGCCGGCTACGCCCGGACCCTCGCCGACGCGGAACGGCTTGCTGACGTGCACGCCGGCGTCGTGCACATTGTGGGCGGCGGATCCCAGAACCGGCTCCTGTGCCAGCTCACCGCCGACGCCACCGGCAAACCCGTCCTGGCCGGACCCGTGGAAGCCACGGCGCTGGGCAACGTCCTGGTCCAGGCCCGGGCCGCCGGTGCGCTCAGCGGTGGCTTGGGCGAGCTGCGGGCCGTCGTCCGGGCCTCCCAGCAGCCTGCGGAGTATCTGCCTTCACCTGCCGCGGAAGACCAGCGGGCCGGGCATGAGCCGGCAGCCAGGTCCGTGTCCGGAGGTGCCCTGTGAGGATCGCGTTGTTCGCCACCTGCATCGTGGACGCCATGTACCCGCGGACGGCCCAAGCCACGGTGTCCATCCTCGAGCGCCTCGGCCACGAGGTCATCTTCCCCGCCGGGCAGGCCTGCTGCGGGCAGATGCACGTCAACAGCGGCTACTTCAAGGAGGCGCTGCCCGTCGTCGCCAACCATGTGACGGCATTCGAAGAAGATGAGTACGACGTCGCCGTCGCACCTTCCGGGTCCTGCGTCGCCTCCGTGAAGCACCAGCACTCCATGATCGCCCGCCGCTGCGGGGACGCCGGGCTGGAAGCCCGGGCAGCCGCCGTCGGGCGCAAGACCTACGAGCTCTCCCAGCTCCTGGTCGATGTCCTCGGCGTCACGGATGCCGCGGCGCAGCTGGGCTCTTATTTCCCGCACCGGATCACCTACCACCCCAGCTGCCACGGCATGCGGCTGCTCCGGCTTGGCGACCGGCAGCTGGATCTGCTGCGCTCGGTCGGCGGCATCGAATTGGCCGAACTGCCCGAGGCCGAGCAGTGCTGCGGCTTCGGCGGCACCTTCTCGATGAAGAACGCGGACGTGTCCTCGGCGATGCTCGCGGACAAGACCGCCAACATCTGCGGCACCGGCGCGGACCTCTGCGCCGGCGGCGACGCCTCCTGCCTCCTGCACATCGGCGGCGGACTGTCCCGGCAGGGCAGCGGCGTCACCACGATGCACTTCGCCGAGATCCTGGCCAGCACCCTCGAATATCCCGCCGCCGTCAGCGGCGACATCCGCCTCACCACGGGAAGGACCGCACGATGAGCGGCACATTCCTGGGAATGCCGTCCCTGCCGGTTTTCGGCATCGGCAACCTGCACGAACACGAGCCCTTCCCGAAAGCCGCGCACCGCGAGCTCGGCAACACCCAGCTGCGGGCAAACCTCGGCCACGCCACCCGGACCATCCGGGACAAACGGCAGGCTGTGGTGTCGGAGCTGCCCGACTGGGAGGAGCTGCGTGAGGCGGGCCGGGTGATCAAGGAATCAGTCATGGCCCGGCTGCCGGAACTGCTCGTGGAGTTCGAGGGGAACTTCACCGCCCGCGGCGGGACAATCCATTGGGCCCGCGACGCCGGCGAAGCCAACCGGATAGTCGCCGCCCTCATCCGGGAGCAGGGCGCTGACGAGGTGGTCAAGGTCAAATCCATGGCCACCCAGGAAATCGGCCTCAACGAGTACCTCGAGGAGCAGGGGATCGCGGCGTTGGAGACCGACCTCGCCGAGCTCATCGTCCAGCTGGACCACGACAAGCCCAGCCACATCCTGGTCCCGGCCATCCACAAGAACCGCAGCCAGGTCCGGGACATCTTCCTGCGCGAAATGGACGGCGTGGATCCGGACCTGACCGACGAACCGGCCCGCCTCGCCGCGGCCGCCCGGGCCCATCTGCGCCGCAAGTTCCTCACCGCCAAGGTGGCCGTGTCCGGCGCGAACTTTGCCCTGGCGGACTCCGGCACGCTCGCCGTCGTCGAATCCGAAGGCAACGGGCGCATGTGCCTGACGCTCCCGGAAACCCTCATCACCGTCATGGGCGTGGAGAAGCTGCTGCCGGCCTGGGAGGACCTCGAGGTGTTCATGCAGCTGCTCCCGCGGTCCTCCACCGGGGAGCGGATGAACCCGTACACCTCGCTGTGGACCGGCGTCACGCCCGACGACGGGCCGCAGAACGTCCACCTGGTCCTGCTCGACAACGGGCGCAGCGCCGCCCTGGCCGACGAAATGGGCCGTTCTGCCCTGAACTGCATCCGCTGCAGCGCCTGCATGAATGTCTGCCCCGTCTACGAGCGCACCGGCGGGCATGCCTACGGGTCCACCTACCCGGGACCGATCGGCGCGATCCTGTCCCCGCTGCTGACCGGGATCACGGCCGAGGAGAACAATTCCCTGCCGTACGCCTCTTCCCTGTGCGGGGCCTGCTACGACGCCTGCCCGGTGAAGATCAACATCCCGGACATCCTGGTGCACCTGCGCGGCGAGGACGTGGACAGCAAACGCGGCAAGAAGAAATTGCCCAGCCAGATGGACTTGGGCATGAAGGCGGCCTCCTGGGCGCTGTCCTCCGGGAAGAACCTTGGCCTGGTGGAGAAGGCGTTGCCCCTGGGCCGGCTGGCCGCCGGACCGGACCGGAAGATCACCAAACTGCCGGGCATCGCCGCCGGCTGGACCCAGAGCCGGGACATCCCGGCCCCGCCCGGACAGTCGTTCCGGCAATGGTGGGACAAGGAGCACCGGGCCCCGGCTGGCCCGGCTCCGGGCTCTGGGGCTGGGGCCGCTGGTTCAGACGGCTCAGGTACCGAATCCGCCGGCACAGAACCCGCCGGCACAGAGGAGACCCCGTGAACGCGCGCGCAGAAATACTCGACCGGATCCGCTCGGCCCTCCGGGACGCCCCGGCCGTGGCCGAGGTGCCCCGCGACTACCGCCGCGCGTCCGGACTCGGCGAGCAAGAGCTCATCGAGCTCCTGACGGACCGGCTCCTGGACTACAAGGCAAACGTCTTCGTCGAGGATGCGGCGGCGGTTCCGCGGCGGCTCGCCACGCTGCTTGAGGGCACCGGCCGCTACGCCGTCCCGCACGGACTCGACCAGTCCCTGTTCGCGGAGGCGGACGCGGACGACGCCGGCTCCCGCCGCGTTGCCGACGTCCCCGGGCACCGGCTCAGCGTCGAGGAACTGGACGGGGTGGACGCCGTCGTGACCGGCAGCGCCGCCGCGGTCGCCGAAACCGGCACCATCATCCTCGACGCCGGCCCGGACCAGGGCCGCCGGGTCATCAGCCTCGTCCCGGACCGGCACATCTGCATTGTCCGGGCCGGGGACATCACCGCCATCCTGCCGGAGGCCCTTCGCCGGCTCGACGCCACCCGCGCGCAGACCTGGATCAGCGGCCCCAGCGCCACGAGCGACATCGAACTCGAACGCGTCGAAGGAGTCCACGGCCCGCGGACCCTGGACGTGGTGATCGTGCGCGGGTAGACGGGGGGACGTGGCCCTGCGTCAACTTGCAAATAAGTTGCAAATAGAGGGACGCAGGGCTTTCCTGCTGGCAATGAGGTGTGCCCGGTGAGCGCGGCAAAGCCAATCGCCCAGAAAATACTCATGTTCTTCTCAGCGGGGAGTTGAACCATGGAACCATGTACTTAGTTGATCCCAGAGCCTACGCATATCGCTTGATGCATCCTGGCGCCTGGTTCCGCACTGCGATCTGCCGGCACCTGGTAGTCCAAGGCCAGCAGTCCACGCACTCCCGACTCGACTATCTCGAGGCCGGCGTCACGGGAACTCTGAGTACTGCCTACTCGCGTCGCAGGGCCAAGGAACTGGAGCAGGCCTTCCGGAACGGCGAAGTTTCCTACGAAGACGCGTGCCTGGAGATGGAGCAGCTCGACGGAGGTATCTGAGCGGTTGCCTGCGCTCGCCGGAACAGAGGGTCCGCTACGATGACGCTATGAGCGCGCAGCTACGCTAGCCCCATTTGGGGGCCGGCGACAATGGAAAGGCATTCCATGATCAAGCGCGCTCTGCCACATGCACTGTTCTATGTCTTCGGACACCGTGTCTGCTGTGGCGCCATTCCTGACTGGACCGCTCACGTCGGCCAGAAGTGGGACACCTTTGATGTCGCACCCTACAACCTCTACAACGTCATCTGGCGCGCTCAGAACTGGGTCCTGCAAAACTGCGACGACTAACCGTCTCAGAGCGTTCTTTTCGCGTGGCAACTGCTCCGGCACCCGAGCAGGGAGAAGGGGCCGAATTGGGCTGGGCGTAGGGTGGAAGTTGGACGAAAGGAGCACTTCATGAAGAAAATCCTTATGGTACTGACCAGCGTTTCCGAGATCGGTGATACCGGAGAGAAGACCGGCTACAACGTGGCCGAAGCTGCACATCCCTGGAAGGTCTTCAAAGATTCCGGGCATTTCGTCGACTTTGCGTCCATCCAGGGCGGCCAGCCCCCTCGCGACGAGGTGGACTCAGAAGATCCCATCCAAGTCGCCTTCACGGAGGACGAGACCACGCGCGCCGGCCTCTACAACACTGCCCGCGTCGACGTCGTTGATCCCGGCCAGTACGACGCCGTCTTCCTGGTGGGAGGCCACGGCACCATGTGGGACTTCCCGTACAGCGAAGGCTTGCAGAATCTGGTGGCCAGCGTCTACAACACCGGTGGCTTGGTGGGCGCGGTGTGTCACGGACCGGCTGGCCTGCTGAACGTGGAATTGGAGAACGGGTTCCGCCTCGTCGAGGGCCGGAAGGTGGCCGCCTTCACCAACGACGAGGAGGTTGCCGCAGGGAAGGACAAGGTCATCCCGTTCTTCTTGGCAGACCGGCTCGAGGAACAGGGCGCCACCCACGTCTCCGCTGGTGTCTTTGAGGAGAAGGTCGTCGTTGACGACCGGCTGGTGACCGGCCAGAACCCGGCCTCAGCCGCGGGCGTGGCCAAGGAGATGGAGAAGCTCTTCGCAGCGGTCATCCACCAGGAAAAAGCCGAGGAGCAGCACGAGACCGAGGCCCTGCGCGCCGAGAAGGATGCCGAGAAAAACGCCAAGAAGGCTGCCGCAGAAGCGGAGCACTAACACCAACAGCCCCCTAAGACTGACGGCCGCCCCGACGAGGGGCGGCCGTCAGTTGTCGTGCATGCGCCGGCTACCACACTGTCCAGCGCATCTAAGAGAGTTCGGGACACCGCCGTTGACCGTCCGAGGCGCCTTTGGACACGATCCCGGCCCTTTGGTCCGATGTCCGCGGCGTGTCCGTGCCAAAGTGCCCCCGGACCGCATCCGCCGGGCGAGACCACGACGCCCGAGTCCGGTAGCTCAGGGGTCCCGGCAGGACGCCCCTGGCATGCCCGGCAATTACAGACGTTTTGTCCTAGAACCCCTTCAATGCCAACGAGAAAGTTCCGGGCAAAGCAAAAGGCCCTGCTTCCCTTTGTTTGCAAGGGAAGCAGGGCCTTTCTCGTTCGCGGTGACGGTGGGATTTGAACCCACGTTGGCTTTTACACCAAACAACATTTCGAGTGTTGCACCTTCGGCCGCTCGGACACGTCACCAACCTGACTAGGGTACCGGAGCAAGGCGCCCATCCACAAAACGAGCCCCAACGGCTCCCGCACACCACCGCGAACGCGCGCCGCACCCTTCCCCGCGAACAGGGAGAAGCACTAGATTCGGAAGCACAATGACGATTTCTGAACGGCACGCCACGGCCACCGCCTATTGGACCGTCGGCCCGGAGCAGGGCGAGCTCCGCAGTGAGGTGCTGCCCGCCCGCGGGCCCGGCGAGGCGCTGGTCCGGACCCTGTATTCGGGCATCAGCAAGGGCACCGAGCTGGTGGTCCATCACGCCAGCGTCCCCGAGTGCGTTGCGGCGGCCATGGCCGCCCCCAACCAGGCGGGGGACTTCCCGTACCCGGTGAAGTTCGGCTACCTCACCGTGGGGGTGGTCGAGGAGGGGCCGGAGGGCTGGGCAGGCAAGACCGTCTTTTGCCTCTACCCGCACCAGGACCGCTTCATCGTCCCGATCGAATCCCTCACCGTCGTCCCCGACGGCGTTCCTGCCCGCCGCGCCGTGCTCACCGGCACGGTGGAAACCGCCGTCAACGGCCTCTGGGAGGCTGGACCCCGGCTGGGCGACAGGGTTGCCGTGATCGGTGCCGGACTCGTCGGCGGCATGGTGGCCAAGCTACTGGCCGGCTTTCCGCTCGCGCGGCTCCAGCTGGTCGACGTCGACCCCGCCAAACGTGCGTTCGCGGACGCCCTCGGCGTCGACTTCAGCCACCCCGACGACGCCCTCCCGGACTGCGACATCGTGATCCACTGCTCCGCCTCGCAGGAGGGCCTGCAGCGGAGCCTGCAGCTGGCGGGCGACGACGGCGACATCATCGAAATGTCCTGGTACGCCGACCGGAAAGTCACCCTCCCGCTGGGTGAGGACTTCCACGCCCGCCGCCTGTCCATCCGGGCCAGCCAGGTGGGGGTTGTAGCCCGCGCCCGCCGGCACCGCCGCACCAACGCCGAGCGCCTCGCGCTCGCCGTCGCCCTGCTGCAGGACCCGCTATTTGATGTCTTCCTCACCGGGCAGTCGCCGTTGGCGGAGCTCCCCGGCGTCGTCCAGCGGCTCGCCGACGGGACCTTGGACGCCCTGTGCCACGTCATTGAACACCCATCCGTCGAAACACCATCCAATGAAGAGCAAACCGCCCCTGTCCCGTTCAACGAAGCCACGAGGTAGCCCGTGTACAGCCTGACCGTCCGCCGCAGCTTCATGATTGCCCACAGCCTTCCCCGCGAAATCTTCGGCCCCGCCCAGGGTCTGCACGGGGCCACGTTCGTCACGGAGGTGACCTTCCGCCGTCGTGAGCTCAATGACGACGCGATCGTGCTGGACATCGGTGCGGCGGGGGCCGTGGTGGACGAGGTCCTCGATGGGTTGAACTACCAGAACCTCGACGAGCACCCCGACTTCGCCGGCAAGCTGAGCACCGCCGAGGCCCTGGCCCGATACATCGCCGACGCCATCGCCGCACAGATCCGCGTCGGCAACGACGGGCGCGATCTCACCGGGCTGAACGTCACCCTGCGCGAAAACCCCGACGCCTGGGCCGGCTACTCGCTGGACTTCGACGCCCACTAGGCGCAGCAGATGCCCCCGCCCAGCCCTCGCCTGCGGTTCGTGGTGCCCGGCAACGTCCGGCACAACTCAGGCGGCAATGTCTACAACGCGGCGCTCGCCCGGGAACTGGCCACCCTCGGCGTCGCGGTAGAGACCTGCCCGCTCGACGGCGACTGGCCCGGCGGCAGCGCGGGAGACCGGCGGCGTCTGGCCGCGCTGCTGCGCCCGGCACCGAATGCGGGCGGCTCTGCAGGGTCCGTGACGCTGGTCGACAGCCTCCTTGCCTGCGGGGCGCCCGCCGAACTGGAGGCGGCCGCAGCAGCCGGGCAGCCGGCCTGGGTCCTGCTGCACATGCCCCTGCCGGAGCATCCCGAGCGTGAACGCCGGGCGCTGCAGGCCGCGGGCGGGATCATCTGCACAAGCCGCTCGGCTGCGGCGGGCATCGGCGCCCGGCACGGCCTCGATAATTTGCTTGTCGCCCTGCCGGGTAGTGTGCCGGCCCCGCTGGCGGTGGGAAGCCTGGCCGCCGGCAACGGCGTGCCGCATTTCATCGCCGTCGCCGCGCTGCTGCCGAACAAGGACCAGGCGCTCCTGCTGGACGCGCTCTCCCTGCTCAGGGACCTGCCCTGGACGGCGTCCCTCATCGGCTCGGACACCGCCCACCCGGCCTATGCCGCACGGCTGCGGGACACTGTGGAACGCTTGGGCCTGGCCGGGCGGGTCAGTATCCCAGGCGAGCTCCGGGGCCCGGCGCTGGATACTGCATGGGATGCGGCCGATCTCAGCCTGCTGATTTCCCGGGCCGAAACCTACGGGCTGGTGGTCACCGAATCGCTGGCCCGCGGCATTCCCGTGGTGGTGCGCGGCGGCACCGGAGCCGTCGAGGCCCTCGCCGCCGGCAGCCCGCCCGGCACGCCGGTACCGGACAGCCGGCCGGTGCCCAACAGGCAGCAACCGGACGGGCCGGCGCCGGATTCGCAGCTGCCGGGCGCCGCCGTCGAACTCGGAACAGACCCCGCCCCGCTGGCGGACGTGCTCCGCCGCTGGCTGGCCGACGCCGGACTCAGGGACCGCTGGCGGGACGCTGCGGCGGCCGCCCGGGACCGGCTGCCCGGCTGGGACGCCACCGCCCGGACCGTTCTGGAGGTCCTCTCCATGGCAGCTGCGGAAACTCCGGCAGCTCCGGAGTCGCCCGAAACCGCCAACCCCGGAACAGGACGGCGCGGGTTGATACGGCTTCTTGATACCGCTGACAGTGAAGCTGTTGGAGAATGAGCCCATGAGCACCCACCCTGTCGCCACGCAATCGTCGGTAGAAGAGTCCGTCAACTTGCCGGAGCCGCAGAGCCTGACCCCGGAGCGGCTCCGGGCGTGGGCCTGGCACCGGCAGGGACTGGACGGCTCGCTGGCCGGCCGCACGGCGGAGCAGGTGTTCGCCCGGGCGGGCTGGGCACGGTCTGTGGGCGGCGCCAATCCGTACCTCACGCTGTTCGCCCGCGCCGGCATCCGCCGCGAACAGGTGGACGCGGACGTCCTTGCCCACCGGATCCTCGAACTTCCCGTCGCGCGCGGCTGCACCTACGTCCTGGGCCGGGAGGACTTCGCCTGGGCGCTGAAGCTGGGCAAGGACGACGCCGAGGCGGTGCGGGCGCTAGGCCGGCTTGGCGTGGACCGGGGCGAAATCACGCTCCTGGAGGAGCAGGTGCTGCACGTGCTCGCCGAGGCGGAGGGGCCTATGGATCCGCGCCAGCTCAAGGAGGAACTGGGCGACTCGGTGCGGAACCTCGGCGAGGAGGGCAAGAAGAAGGGCGCCGCCACCACGCTGCCCACGGCGCTCGGGATCCTGCAGTCGCAGGGCAAGATCCGCCGCGTTCCGGCCAACGGGCGCCTGGACCAGCAGCGCTACGCCTACGAGCCCTGGGACCTGGCGCCCAGCGGCATCGACGACGACGCCGTGCGCACCGAGCTGATCCGACGCTACCTGGGCTGGACCGGGGGAGCCACGCTCAAGCAATCGCAGTGGTTCACCGGGTTCACGGTGGCGCAAAGCAAGGCGGCGCTCGCCGCCGTCGGCGCCGTCGAGGTGCCCACTGCCCTTACCACCGCCGGGGGTGACGCGCTGTGGATGCTGCCGGACGACGTCGGCCGCCTCGCCTCCTTCGACGCGCCGGCGGACGAACAGATTCAGCTGCTCGCCGGAACGGATTCCCTGTTCCTGCTGCGCCGCAACGCCGGGGACCTGCTCGCGGGGGAGGACCAGCACAGGCCTGCGCTGGGATCGCTCGCGCTGCAGGCCGATCTCCCGGACCATCCGATCCTGGACCGCGGCCGGATCATCGGACTCTGGCAGTACGAACCGGCCAACGAGCGGATCGTGCCCTGGCTGTTCCACGGCCCCACGCCTGCCGTGACACAGCGGATCGCCGAGGTGGAGGCCTGGATCCGCGAGGACCTCGGGGATTTCCGGGCCTTCAGCCTGGATTCACCGGCTTCCCGACAGAAGCGGATCGATGCGCTCGCGGCGTCTGCAGAAACCCCCGCGGCAGCGTCTTCTTCCGGCGGAGCCCGGTAGCCGGGAACGGATCAGGCGCGGTGCCCGGCGAAGAAGTCCCGCAGCAGCGCGGCGCACTCCTGCTCCCTGACGCCGGCAAACACTTCCACCCAGTGGTTGAGCCGGCGCTCGCGGAGGATGTCGAACACCGAACCCGCGGCGCCGGCCTTCTCATCCCAGGCGCCGAAGACCACCCGCGGAATCCTGGCGAGGACGATCGCTCCGGCGCACATCGCGCAGGGCTCCAGGGTGACCACCAGAGTGCAGTCCTCCAGCCGCCAGCCGTCGTCGCCCTTGCCTTCCTGGGCCCGGCTCGCCCGCAACCGCGCGGCGGCCTCCCGGATGGCGACCATTTCGGCGTGGGCCGTGGGGTCCCCGAGCGCCTCGCGTTCGTTTCGCCCGGCGCCCAGCACGGAACCGTCCGGTCCGATCACGACGGCGCCGATCGGCACGTCCTCGGTGGCCAGGGCATTCCGGGCCTCCGCCAGGGCAAGGCTCATCCATTGGGCATGGCGGGGCTCAGCGGCAGTCATGGGTCAATGATAGTTTCGATCCTAAGCATGCTGTGCAGCTCCGCTGTGCAGCCACAAGTAGTCGGGAGACGGCCGTGACCACACCAACAGAGAACTGGTTGGCGCGGCGCTGGGGCAAATGGGTGGTGCCCTACGCGGCCCTGTGGATCACCATGCTGATCGGCGGCGTGGTGGTGGTGATCCTGGCGCTGGTGACGGCCGAGGTCTACGACAACGTGGTGGACGACGCCGGTCTTGCGAACTTGGACAGGCCGACGCTGGCGTTCATGGAGCAGCTGCGCAGCCCTGGCCTGGACGCCTTTGTCACCGGGTTCACAAATATCGGCGGCGGCATCGGGATGCCCATCCTGGGCAGCATCCTGACAGCGCTGCTGATCTACAAGTCCCGGAGCTGGCGGCCGCTGATCCTGATCGGCGGCGCTGCCGCCGTGTCGGTGACTGCCACAGCCCTGGGCAAGAAAATGATCGGCCGCGCCCGCCCGGACCATGCCGACGCGGTGCCACCCTACGAGACCTCGCCGTCGTTCCCGAGCGGGCACACGCTCAACACCACGGTGGTGATCGCCCTCGTGGTGTACCTGGCCTGCCTGGAGATCAAGCGGACCAGCGCCCGGATCGCCCTGATCGCCGCCGGTGTGATCTTCATCGTCGCGATGGGCCTGAGCCGGGTCTATCTGGGCCATCACTGGATGACCGACGTGATCGTCGGGTGGGTCATCGGGCTGGCCTGGGTGGGGATTGTGATCCTGGCCCACAGGTTCTTCCATGTGCTGCGACGCCGCGAACACGCAGGGGCCGCGCCGACCTTCGGGCATCCCGCCCACCTCCACGACAGGGCCGACGCCGGCAGCCCCGCCAGCCCTGCCGGCGGCACTGCTCAGGCTCACGCGAACGACGCCGAACCCCCCGGCCCCGCGGGACGGTCCTCMGCRTCCGGGTGATAGTTTTGACCCATGCGCACTCTYGTTGTGGACCACCCGCTGGTCGCCCATAAGCTCACCGTTCTGCGGGACARGAACACCCCGTCCCCGGTCTTCCGCCAGCTCACCGAGGAGCTYGTGACGCTCCTCGCCTACGAGGCCACSCGTGACGTCCGCACGGAACCGGTGACCATCGAGACGCCGGTCAGCACCACGATCGGCACGGCCTTCACCAAGCCGACCCCGCTGGTGGTCCCGATTCTCCGGGCCGGGCTGGGCATGCTGGAGGGCATGACCAAGCTGGTCCCCACCGCCGAGGTCGGCTTCCTGGGCATGGCCCGTGACGAAGAGACCCTGGACATCATCACGTACGCCGAGCGCCTCCCGGAAGACCTCACAGACCGGCAGATCTTCGTCCTGGATCCCATGCTGGCCACCGGCGGAACCCTGCGCGAGGCCATCAAGTTCCTCTTCAAGCGCGGCGCCTCCGACGTCACCTGCATCTGCCTCCTGGCCGCCCCCGAGGGCCTGGCCAAGCTGGAGGAAGAGCTCTCCGACGCCAACGTGACGATCGTCCTGGCCTCCATCGACGAGAAGCTCAACGAGAAGTCCTACATCGTGCCCGGCCTGGGTGACGCCGGAGACCGCCTGTACGGCATCGCCGGCTAGGGGCAGTCCCCGCACGGGTCCGCTCCTCCTGCCAGTGACCGCGATCCCTTCCGCATTGCCGCGGTCCGCGCTAGCCTGTGCGGCATGGATTGGAAACTTGAACTGGTGTTCGTCCCGGTGTCCGATGTGGACCGGGCCAAGGATTTCTATGTCAACAAGGTGGGCTTCAACGCCGACTACGACGAGCGGCCCATGGAGGGGATCCGGTTCGTCCAGCTGACACCGCCGGGCTCCGGCTGCTCGATTGCCATCGGCGAGGGCCTCAACGACGCCCCGCCCGGTACGGCGCCGAGCCTTCAGCTGGTGGTCAGCGACATCCAGGCCGCGCACCAGCAGCTCAAGGACAACGGCGTGGATGTCAGCGACGTCGAGATCGAGGACTGGGGACACTTCGTCCACTTCGCCGACCCCGACGGCAACAAGTGGGCGGTGCAGTACATCCCCAGCCGGCCGAACGGCTGATCCCGTCCGGCTGCGTGGCAGCTTTGCAGCATCCGTGAAGTGGTCCTTTCGTGACGCCTGCCCGGAGGGTTGGGCGGGGCCTTAAGGCAGGATGGAAGCATGAGCTTTCCGTCCCATGCCAGCACCACGACCCTGACCGCGCGTGCCGTCCTGTTCGACATGGACGGCACGCTGGTCGACTCCACCAGCATCGTGGAGCAGGTCTGGACCACTTTCGCGGACCGCTACGGCCTGGATATCGGCGAGATCCTGCGCACCTCCCACGGGGTCCAGGCCATGGACACGGTCCGCAGGTTCGCACCGGCCGGGTCCGACATCCAGGCCCTCGCGGCCGAGCTCGGCCGGATGGAGCTCGCTGAGACCCGCGGCATTGTTCCGGTGCCGGGTGCCCTGGAGCTGCTGGCCAGCCTCCCGACGGATGCCGTGGCGCTGGTGACGTCAGCTTCACGGGACCTGGCCGGGGTCCGGATGGCGGCCGCGGGCATCGGCATCCCGGCTGCCTCGGTCACCTCGGAGGACGTCTCGCGGGGCAAACCCCACCCGGAGGGATACCTCCGGGCCGCCGCCCTGCTGGGTGTGGACCCGGCCGACGCGGTGGTGTTCGAGGACGCTCCGGCCGGGATTGCCGCCGGAATCGCCGCCGGCATCCCGACTGTTGCGGTGGGACCGAACGCCGGCGACCTTCCCGACGGCGTGCACCACATTCCCGACTACTCCGGGGTTTCCGTGACCACGCACATCACCGCCGACGGCCTGCGCACCCTGTCCTTCACGTTCTAGGCCACCGGCGCCTGCCCGGCCGGCTTACCTTGCCAGCAGGTAGACTGTGGTCCCGCCCACGGTCTGGGCGGTGAAATTGGCCTGCACCCAGGCGGCGATCTGGGCGGCGTCATTGGATCCGGATTCGCCTTGCATCATGCGCCCTACGATGAAGTAGTGGATCTTCCCGTCGGCCACGTACTGCTGGAACTGTGCCAGCGTTGGCGCCGGGTCCGTGCCGTTGAACCCGCCCACGGCCATCACCGGGAGCTGGGTGGCCAGCTGGTAGCCGGCGGCGTTGTTGGACCCGACGACGGCGGCGGCCCACGTGTACGTGCCGGCGTCCGTCTCCAGCGCGGTCACGAGGGCCGATGCCGGCGTGCTGACCCCGAGCAGGCCGCCCATTCCACCTGCCCCGCCCGCACCCTGGCCGCGGCCGACCCCGACAGCGTTAGTGGCGTTGCCGGTGGCCGCCGTTGCACCGCCGAAGGCCGGCGGCAGCCCGGCCCCGCCCCGGCCGGACACGGCCGGTCCGGCGCTGACGATCGAGCCGCTGTGGGCGGTGGCCGCGGTGGACAGCGAGTACGCCAGCGGTCCGGCGAGGGCGGCGACGACGGCGAGCCCCGCCGTCGTCCGTGCCATGCCCGCGGATGCCCGCTTGACCGGTCCACTGGCTTCCTTGAGCCCCGGGGCCGCGGAGGCCAGCACCAGGCCGGCGGCGGTGAGGGAGCCCAGGAGCACCACCCAGCGCAGCCACGGTACGAACGTCGCCGTCCGGCCGAGGAGCTCGGAGGCCATGGCCCCGGCCGCCACGATCGCGACGGCGAGGACGGCGGCGGCCACGGGCTGGTCCCGCCGCTGCCAGAGCAGGACGCCGCCGAGTCCGGCAAGCCCGGCGATCCCGGGGGCCAGCGCCACCATGTAGTACGGGTGGATGATCCCGGCCATGAGGCTGAAGGTCAGGCCGGTGACGGCAACCCAGGAGCCCCAGATGATCACGGAGGCCCGTACCGCGTCGGTGCGTGGAGCGCGGCGGCCCAGCCAGAGCAGCCCCGCTCCGAGCAGCAGCACCGAGGGCAGCAACCAGGCGATCTGGCCGCCGAACTCGCTGTTGAAGAGCCGGAACAGCCCGGGCGTGCCCCAGCCGTTGCCGCCGCCCACGCTGCCGGTTTCCTCGCCGTTCAGCCGGCCCAGGCCGTTGTAGCCGAGGGTCAGTTCCAGGATGGAGTTGTTCTGCGAGCCGCCGATGTACGGCCGGTTCGCGGCGGGAATGAGTTCGACGGCGGCCAGCCACCACCCGGCCGCGACGGCCATCGCCGCGCCCGCGGAGAGCAGGTGGAGGATCCGTTTCCCGGCCGCGGCCGGAGCCGCGAGCAGGTAGGCCAGGGCGAAGCCGGGGACAACCAGCAGGACCTGCAACTGCTTGGTGAGGAACCCGAAGCCCAGGAGCGCCCCGGCGAACAGGAGCCAGCGCAGCCGCGCATCCTGGATTGAACGCAGCACGGCGTAGGCGGCCGCGGTCATCAGCAGCACCAGCAACGCATCGGGGTTGTTGAACCGGAACATCAGCACGGCCACCGGTGTCAGGGCCATGACCGCACCGGCCAGGAGCCCTGCACGGTGGGCCAGCCGGGCGTCGGCCGTGGCGGGCGCCGCGGACCGGCGCACGGCCAGATAGAGGAGCCAGACCGTACCGACCCCCATGAGCGCCTGCGGGACCAGGACGCTCCAGGAACTCAGCCCGAAGATCCGCACGGACAGCCCCATCACCCACAGCGAGGCCGGCGGCTTGTCCACGGTGATGGCGTTGGCGGCGTCGGACGAACCGAAGAACCAGGCCGTCCAGTCCTGCGACCCGGCCTGTGCCGCCGCGGAGTAGAACGCGTTCGCCCAGCCGGAGGCGCCGAGGTTCCACACGTACAGCACGGCCGTGGCCAGGAGCAGGGCCGCGACTTCCAGCCGGTGCCGCTGCAGCGCCCGGGCGCCTCCGAGGGGCCGCACGCCGCCGGCCGGGGGCCCAAGACGCCTGGGACGTTCCGGGACCCGGGGCTGCGGAGGGCCCGGCGTGCGGGCCGGCGCCAGGCCGGGGCGGGGGCTCAGGGTGTCAGTCATGGCGGCCTAGGCTCCCAGCTTGTACACGGTGGAGTTGCCCACGGTCTGGGCCTGGTAGTTGGCCGCGACCCAGGTGGCGACCTCGGAGTTGCCCCCGCGGCCTCCGCCCATGCCGCCCATGCCGCCGGAGATGAAGTAGCCGATCTCGCCGCGGTCCACCATCGCCTGGAACTGTGCGAGCGTGGGGTAGGGGTCGCCGCCGTTCCAGCCGCCGAGGGCGATCACGCTGGTGCCGGTGGCGAGTTCCAGGCTGGCGGCCTGGGTGGCGCCGGAGACAACCGCGGACCACTTGGCGTTGGAGGACTGCAGCAGCGCTGTCAGCTCGGCCGAGGCGGTTTCCCCGCCGGGGCCGCCGGCGGCTAGGCCGCCCGTGCTGCCGCTGGTGCTGCTGCCAGTGCTGCTATCGGTTCCGTCACGGCCGGTCCTGCCTGCCGCCCCGAAGCCGCCACCCATCGCGGAGGCGGTGGGCCCGGAGGTGGGGATCGAACCGGAATGCGGCTGGGCCACGGTGGCCAGTGTCCACGCGGTGCTTCCGAGCCCGCCGGCGACCAGGGCCAGGATCACGACGCCGGCCGTGGCGGCCTTGCGGAACCGTGCCGGAAGCGCGGCCAGGCTGTCCACCCGCACGAGCAGTGCGGCGGCGGCGAGGACGCCAAGGACCACCACGATCACCCGCAGACCGGGAAGCCAGGCCGGGTCGCGGCCCAGGAGCACCGCGGACCAGACCGAGGTGGCCAGAACTGTCACAGCCAGGACAATCCGGGCGGGCCAGTAGGCCCTGCCCCGCCACAGTTCGAGGGAGCCGATGCCCGCCAGGGCCGCAATCGCGGGGGCCAGGGCCACAGCGTAGTACGGATGCACGGTGCCGCTCATGAAGCTGAAGATTCCGGCGGTGATTACCAGCCAACCGCCCCACAGCAGGAGCGCCGCCCGGGTCTTTGAGGTCCGGGCCTCGCGCCGAGTGAACCAGAGGCCTGCGGCCAGCAGGATCAGGGCTGCCGGCAGCAGCCAGGACACCTCGCCGCCGAAACTGGTCCCAAACATGCGGGTGATCCCGGCCGTGCCGCCGAAGCCCACGTTGCCGTTGCCGCCCGGGCCGCCGGCATTGCCTCCGGGCATTCCCCCGCCGGAGCCGGTGATCCGGCCCAGGCCGTTGTAGCCGAACGTGAGTTCCAGGAAGCTGTTGGTCTCCGAGCCTGCCATATAGGGGCGGACCGAGGTCGGGGTCATTTGGAACAGGGCAATGTAGCTTCCGGCCACCACCACAATGCCTGCGCCGGCGGCCAGCAGGTGCAGGAGCCGGCGGCCGAGTGTAGTGGGCGCCGCCCACAGGTAGGCCAGGGCCAGCCCGGGAACGATCAGGAAGCCCTGCAGCATCTTGGACAGGAAGGCCAGCCCGATCACCGCGCCGGCCGCGGCAAGCCACTTCCAGCCGGCCTTCTCGATGGCGCGCGTGGTGAGGTAGGCGGCCAGCACCAGGCACATGGTCAGCATGGCGTCCGGGTTATTAAACCGGAACATCAAGGCCGCCACCGGGGTCAGCGCCAGGGCGCCGCCGGCGAGCAGGCCCGCGGCCGGTCCGGACACCCGCTTGACGGTCAGGTACAGAAGGCCGACGGCGGCCACGCCCATGAGTGCCTGGGGAATGAGCATGCTCAGTGCCGAGAACCCGAAGATCCGTCCCGCCAGGGCCGGGATCCAGAGGGCCGCTGGCGGTTTGTCTACCGTGATGGCATTGCCGGGGTCGAGGGAGCCGAAGAGCAGCGCGGTCCAGTCCTTGGTCCCGGCCTGGATTGCGGCGGCGTAAAAGGAGTTGGCGTAGCCGGTGGCTTCCAGGTTCCACAGGTACAAGGCCGCGGTGACCCCCAGCAGCAGCGCCGCCGCGGGCCGGACCCAGCGGGGCTGCCGGCCGAACAGCAGGCGGTCCCGGCGGCTTAGGGGTGCTGGCGGGTTGGGCGGCGCGCCGGCGTCCTCGGATGCCGGGAGGGTCGTTTCCGGGTCCAGGGGCGGGCTGCCGGCCGGTGACCCGGCAAGGGAGCCGGCGGTGGGGCTGATGGTTGCCGTCATTTACTTGGCCTTTTCTGTGCGGGTTCTGTACGGGGGAGGGAAGCCTCGGGGGCGGCGGGCACCTGAGCGGTGCCAGGGGCGGTGGGCTCCGCAACGGTGATGGCGGCGTCCGGCGCCGGGACGGTGTTAGTCCGCCGGGGGTGGAAGACCACCAGCCGGAAGAGCAGGAATTTCACGGCCGTGGCGGCCAGATTGGCGGCGGTGACCGTAAGCAGTTCGAGCCAGCGGTCCGGTGTGGCTCCTGACGTGGCGTGAACCAGGGCGAGGGTGCCCGAGGTCAGGGCCAGGCCGATCCCGAAGACCAGCAGCCCCTCGAAGTGGTGGCGTGCGGCCTGGCTGCCGCCGTGGATGCCGAACGTGAAGCGCCGGTTGGCCGCGGTGTTGGCCACGGCGGTGGTGAGCAACGCGAGGAAGTTTGCCAGCTGCGGGTCCATGATCTGTCGGCAGAGCAGGAAGATTGCCAGGTACGCCAGAGTGGAGGCCACCCCGATGCTGCCGAAGCGGACCAGCTGCCCGAAAAGGCTTCCGCCGGGGCTTTGTTCCTGGAACCGCGAGGACGCCGGCAGCGGTCCGCGGGCAAGTGCGGCGCGCAGTTCGGGAACCGGGATCCGGCCCGAAACCAGGTCCCGGCTCAACCGTGCCATGCCGCGCAGGTCCGCGAGGGCGGTCTGGACGATGTCCACGCTGGAATCGGGGTCGTCGGTCCAGTCCACCGGGACTTCGTGGACGCGCAGGCCGCACTTTTCTGCCAGCACCAGCAGTTCGGTGTCGAAGAACCAGGCGTTGTCCAGGGTGTGGGGGAGCAGTTGCCGGGCCACGTCCGCCCGGATCGCCTTGAACCCGCACTGGGCGTCGCTGAAGTGGGCCCCCATGAGGGACTGCAGCAGGAAGTTGTAGCTGCGCGAGATGAACTCCCGCTTGGGTCCGCGGACCACGCGTGAGTTGCGGGTCAGCCGGGTGCCGATCGCCAGATCGGAGTGCCCCGAAATGAGCGGGGCGAGCAGGGGGCCGAGGGCCGCCAGGTCCGTGGAAAGGTCCACGTCCATGTAGGCCAGGACCGGCGACGGCGAGGAGAGCCAAACTTTGCGAAGCGCGTTTCCCCGGCCCTTTTCGGCCATGTGGACCACCTTCACTTCGCGCAACTCACGGGCCACGCGCTCCGCGGTCTTGAGCGTTCCGTCGGTGCTGGCGTTGTCCGCCACAGTGATCCGGAAAGAGTGCGGGAAGGCGCCGATAAGGTACGCGTGGAGCCGGCGCAGGCACGCTTCAAGGTCCCGCTCCTCGTTGAAGACCGGAATCGTGACGTCCAGCAACGGTGTGCTGCCGCGTGTGTCAATGGGTGCGCGCCGGCCGCCGGTGCCGGTAAGGGCTCCGGCGAACGGTCCCGGGGCCGGCACATCGGTCACGGTAAGCCCTGACGATGCCGGCCCGGACGATGCAGGCCCCGACGGCTCAAGTCCGGACGGGGAGGGCGGGGCCGCCGGACCGGCCGGCGTCTCCGTGGAACGGGACAGGGTTCCTGTGGCCTGGTCTGTGGATGTCATGGCTCAACTTTCCCGCCGGCCCATATGAGGGCTTTAGGGCCGAGCTGTGCGGGGGCTGTGGAAGTCCGGAGCCAGGCCGGCCGGCCAAAATCGTACCGGCCGCGGACGCACAGGAGGCCCCGGATCCGCGTGGATCCGGGGCCTCAACCACCCTCGCCGGGCGGTACGGCTAGTGCCGGTTTAGTACCAGTTGTGTGCGTAGTGGAAGTTCAGCGCGCCGCAGGGGGAGCCGTAGCGTTCCTTGACGTAGTTCAGGCCCCAATTGATCTGGGTCCGGTAGTTGGTCATGTAGTCGGCACCGGCGCTCGCCATCTTCGAGGCGGGCAGGGACTGGACCACTCCGTAGGCGCCGCTGCTGGCGTTGGTGGCGGTGGTCTTCCAGTCCGATTCCTTGGTCCAGAGCTTCTGCAGGCACTGCATCTCACCAGGGGCCCAGCCATAGCTGCCCAGCTGGGACGCGGCGTACGCCTGGGCTCCGGCGGGGTCGTCCACAGCAACCGGTGCCGGTGCGGGAGCGGGGGCCGGTGCAGGAGCGGCTGCGGGAGCCGGGGCCGGCGCGGGAGCGGCTGCGGGAGCCGGGGCCGGTGCGGGTGCAGCAGCAACCGGGGCGGCCGGGGGCTCGGCGGCCTTGACTTCCGAGAGCGTGGGTGCCACGTTTTTTTCCGCCGGAGCGGCGATCTGGACTCGTTCGAAGTTGAGCTTGGCCAGCGGGTCGGCGCTTGTGGCCGTTTGGCTGCCCGCAGCATTCGCGTGAGTGCCCGGCTCCGCCGCCTGGCTGGCGGCGCCGCCTCCCACCAGCAGGGCGCAAGCGGCGGTTACGACGGCGGCGCGGCGGGCAGTGATGCCGAGTCCGGTAGCCAGCTTGGACAGGGCGGATGCCTGCGTGGCCGGTTCGGCGCGGTGGCGCGACTTAGTGGAGCGGAAATGGGAATCGCCGTCAGGGCGCGTTTGTACCTGGAATTCAGTCATGATGGGCCTCTCAACGCCGGCGGAGTTAGCTGTCGGGTTCGGATGAGGTCATCCGGCCGCACGGAAAATCACGTGTCGGCTTCACCCCGAGGGCGCATGAATGCAGAATGCCCGGGAACTCTGGGTCCCCCGCCTCTGCCTGGTCCAGCGGAATCCGGGAAGCGGCAGAGTTTGGCGTCCGTCCGGATATGCGGCACCAATGGAGGCCGCACCACAACGACGCTACAGGACCTCGGCGCTTAAGTCACATTTTGGTAACAGGAGTCACAGCGGGCGGGGTGTCGGCTTGCGCAGAACCATCTTGCGGGTGGGAAGTGAATCCTGCTGGGCCTATGCCGACGGCGGCGCCGCGGGCAGCCGCACCGCAAACTCCGTGCGGCCGGGCCGGGAGGTGACTTCAACGGTGCCCCCGTGGGCCTCCACAATCGACTGGACAATGGACAAGCCCAAACCGCTCGTGCCCTCGGAGGTCGGGGCGTGAGCAGCTGCCCCGGCACTGCCACGGCTGCCGGAAGGAGTATCGGAAACGGCGCCGGAAGCCGGGCGGACGGCGGGCCCGGACCTGGCCCCCGCCGTCGCAGCGACCGGTGTGTTGGCGGGGCTGGCGGTGGGATTGGTGCGAGCAGCGTCGGCCCGTGCGAACCGGGCGAAGACCCGGCCGATGAATTCCGGTGCGATGCCGCTGCCGTTGTCCGTCACGGTAACCACGGCGCTTCCATCAGCCGAACGCATGACGCCCGTGACCACTGTGGTCCCGGGGTCCGTGTGTTTGCGCGCATTGGACAGGAGGTTGGCGAKGACCTGGTGAAGCTGGGTCGCATCGCCGCGGACCACCACGGGCTCCTCCGGAAGTTCCAGCTGCCAGACCCGGTCCGGGGCCATGACTTTCTCATCGCTCACCGTCTCGATGGCCAGCTGCGTGAGGTCGACGTCGCTGACCTTCAGCGGCTGTCCCTCGTCCAGGCGCGCCAGCAAAAGCAGATCCTCAACCAGGGTGGTCATCCGTTCGGACTGGCTTTGCACGCGGGCGAGGGACCTCTCGCCGTCGGCGGTGAAGTGCTCGGTCATCCGCATCAGCTCGGTGTAGCCGCGGATAGCCGTCAGCGGCGTGCGGAGTTCGTGCGAGGCATCGGCGACAAACTGCCGCACCTTCATCTCGCTCTCCTGCCGCGCCTCCAGGGCGTTGGAGACGTTGTCCAGCATCTGGTTCAGCGCGTAGCCCACGCTGCCCACCTCCGTGCCCTGGTGGGCGGCCGACGCCGGGACGCGCACCCCGAGCGCCACCTCACCTGCGTCCAGCGGCAGGCGGGAGACCTTGGTGGCGACCTCGGAGAGTTGTTCCAGCGGCTTCATGGTCCGCCGGATCAGGGCCGTGCCGRCCAGGCCGATCAGCACGAGTCCGCCTGCGGAGACCACCACCATGGTCCAGACCAGCGAGGCCAGGGTGCTTTGCTTTTCGGCCAGCGGAAGCCCGGTGACAATTATGTCGCCATAAGGTGTGCGGACGGCGGTGAGCCGGTAGGCGCCGACCGTGAGGTTGCGATCCACGGGCACGCCGTTGGGGGTCAGTGCCAGGAGGACCGCGTTGTCCTCGGGGGAGAGGCTCTTGCGGGTGGCGTCTCCGGCCAGGAACCCGGGGTTGCTGACCTCGCCGTCCTGTATGCGGGCATTGAGCGTCCCGATGCCCTGGCCCCGGGCATCGAGGGGGTCGGGGCGGCCGCCGGCGGTGCCGGGCAGGGGCCGGCCGAACTCGCTGGACCGGTGCGAAGCGTTGCTGAGCTGGTCATCGAGCTGCCGGGTCAGGAACAGGTCCATGGAGGCGTAGCTGAACAGTCCCACGGCGCCGCAGATGGCGACCAGCAGCGCCATGGCAACCAGGACCAGCCGGGTGCGCAAATGCCAGGTGGACGGGTTGCGCCAGTCGCGTCCGGGGACGCGGGTCATGCCGGAAAGGGTGGGCACGGATCAGTCCGCCGGTTTCAGGACGTAGCCGGCGCCGCGCACCGTGTGGATCATGGGAGCGTGGTTGGCGTCGACCTTCTTGCGGAGGTAGGAAATGTACAGTTCCACGATGTTGGCCTGCCCGCCGAAGTCGTAGTCCCACACCCGGTCCAGGATCTGGGCTTTGCTGATGACCCGTTTGGGGTTTTCCATGAGGTAGCGGAGCAGCTCGAACTGCGTGGCGGTCAGGTGCAGTTCCTCCCCGGCCCGGGTGACTTCGCGGGTGTCGACATTGAGCACCAGGTCGCCCACTACCAGCTCGGCGGTGTCCATGGCGGCCACGCCGGAGCGCTGGACCAGCCGGTGCAGGCGCAGCAGGACCTCTTCCATGCTGAACGGCTTGGTGACGTAGTCATCGCCGCCGGCCGCCAGGCCGGTGATGCGGTCCTGGACCGCGTCCTTCGCCGTCAGGAACAGCGCCGGCACCTCCGGCGCGAACGCGCGGATCCTGCTCAGCAGCTCGACGCCGTCGAACCCGGGCAGCATCACGTCCAGCACCAGCACATCGGGGCGGAACTCCTTGGCGAGACGGACCGCAGAGGGTCCATCTTCCGCCACCGCCACTGACCAGCCGGCCATCCGCAGCCCCATGCTCATGAGCTCGGAGAGGCTGGGCTCGTCATCCACCACGAGGGCGCGGATAGGTGAGCCGTCCGGGTGCGTGAGCTGGGGAAGGTTGTTGGTCATGGAGTGCGAAGTGGCCATGGGACAACTCTCCGATCTGCCGGTTAGGTGGGGCTTTGGGGACCCTGTGCGGCACCTGTGAATCCCAGCCTAGCGAGCTGGAAGCCTTTCCGGGGCCGGAGGGGCCGCTGCGGCAGCACCGAAGATGCCCGTTCGTTGTCCTGCCCCAAGGTCACAGGCCCGGCTGTCGGCCTGCACAGCCCAGGCACAGGATCGCTCAGCACGCTGGGGTGAACACCGATCCGCACCATGAAGGAGAAACACGATGAGCGGTCAGCATTCCGGAGCCGGTTCCGGACCAGCCCCAGAACCCGCCCCCGGCAACGCTGCGACGCCCGCACCCGTGACCACGCCCGCGGGCGCCGGACAGCTTGGCGCCGCACCGCAGGCCGGCGGGCCATACGACGGCGCGCCGCAGGCGGCCGGCCAGTACGACGACGGCCAGTACGACGGCGGCAAGCCCGTCGGCGGGCGGCCGGCGGCGGACCCTGCACCCGGCTGGGGCGCGCCCCAGATCTCGCAAGTTCCGGCTTCGGCGCCGGGGTGGGGTATGCCGCGGCAGGAGCATACGGCGCCCACGGGTGCAACAGGCTGGGGTGCGCCGCGGGCGGGCATCAAGACCGCTCCGGCGGCAAGCCCCTGGACGCTCAAGCGCGGGCTCGTCGTCGCCGGTGCCGCAGCGGTCCTGGCAGTCGGTGCAGGTGCCGGGGGCTACGCCCTGACCTCAAGTTCGGCCGCGGCCAACGGGACGGCAGGCGCCGCGGGCGGGGTCGGTGGGGCTGCGGGCGGCCAGGGTTTCGCACCCGGCATGCCCGGCTCGGCGCAAGGCGGCGCCGCGGCGGGCGGAATGCCGGGGCAAGGCGGTCCCGGCAACTTCGCCGCCGGCGGGATGGGCGGGCTCTCCTCGGCAGTGCATGCCGAATACGTCGTGCTGCAAGGAGGCGAGTACACCACCATGGCCGAGCAGTTGGGCATTGTGAGCGAGGTCAGCTCGTCCTCCGTCACGGTCAAGAGCATTGACGGGTTCACTCGCAGCTATGCCCTGGGCAGCGATGTGGTGGTGAGTAATCTGCAACAGCGGCGCCAGCAGGCCGGCGGTACGGGCACCCAGCTGAGCGTGGCGGACATCGTTGCAGGCGGCACAGTGCGGATCGTGGCGGCGAAGGACGGCTCCGGCTACACGGCAACATCCGTCATGGTTGTCGCGGCGACCGCCACTGGCCAGTCCAACTGACCCCGCCGAAGCCGACTGACCTCGCCGAAGCCGACTTTGCCGCCCCGCCAGGCGGCACCGTCGGCATGACCACTCCGTGGACCGCCCCGCTGGGAACGGCGGGAACACTCCGTTTTGCCGATTTGCCGTGCTGTGAATCTTTTCGGCTGTCCGGCTATTGAGGTCGAATAATCTTCGGTGAAATTTGCCTTCGGGCTCCTGGGTGGGAAAAACGCTTGTTATTTTATTCCCGGGGCAGAATTGTGACTTGCGCTACAATTCCTCGATCTGTCTCACTATGTGGAACCTGCGGTCCATTGTTACTTGCACGTTCGCATTGTTACGTTGCACACTTCAATTGTGAACAAGAACTCAACAGCACCTGCAGCCGCAGCTATCTGGATCAGCACACCCGCTGGTACCGAGATGCGCTGTTGTCGAATGCACGCCTAACTTTTACACCCCTGAGAGTTTCTAGGCATTCGCCCCCCAGCCCAGAGTCGGGCGCCCCTCCCCAGTTTCATTGCGGGGAAAGAAGCATTCGAGCCGCGATGACGGCCATTCACATTGAGGTAAGCATTCCATGTCAGTTGCATCCGGATACGTCCACATCTCCGTCCGTAACGCCAGCAAGGCCGGTCAGCCCTCCGGGATCCGCCAGGGCTTTGGCGGCCGCTCCGCGTTCGCACCCGCTGGTTCCACCGGCAGCTTCCCGGCCCCCGGATATGCAGCGCAGGGCTACAACCCTGACTCCTACGGCCAGCTCCGCGCCGTTCCGCCCGCCCCCACCACTGCGCCCACCCCGGTGATCGCTCCGGGCGCCGGTAGCCCGGTCCGTTCGGCCCCCAGCGACAACGTCGCCCGCGGCTTCGTGCTCTACATGGGGATCGACGAAGAAACCGCAGCAGCGGCCGGCACCTCGATCGCCAAACTTGCCCAGGAAATCCGGGCCTACGCCCAGTCGCTTGTTGCCGGCGCCGAAAGCTATGCGGCCGTCGCCGTCGCGCCGGCCAGCGCCCCGGGTTCCGCCCTCGACGTCGTCCGTTCGACCTTTGGTGACCCGACCGCGGGGGCCCGCCAGCGGACCGAGACCGCCCGCCTGCAGCAGCCGCAGGATCCGCGGCCCTCCGGCGTGCTGATTGATCTCGCCCGCCGTGAAGTGCACCTCGACGGCGAATCCCTGAACCTGACGTTCAAGGAATTCGAACTCCTGAACTACCTCGTGGAGAACGGCACCCGCACCGTGGGCCGCGATGAGCTCCTCGAGGGCCTGTGGCGGAACGCCGAAGAGGTCCCGAACGAGCGGACCATCGACGTCCACATCCGCCGCCTGCGTTCCAAGCTTGGCCGCCTCGCCAACACCGTGCGCACCGTCCGCGGCCAGGGCTACCGCTTCTACGAGCACCCCGAGGTCGTCGTCTGGGCCGCTCCGGAATACTCGATCTAGCTTTCTAGCCTGCGCAAAGCGTCCGTCCCTCTTGGGGCGGGCGCTTTCGCGTTTCCGAAAGCTTCAGCGGCCTTCCGCCGTGCCTTAGACACCTCCTTCGTTCCTCAGTCGGCGATGCGGCACTACGCGGAAAACCGCTTCGCTTCCGCCGACGGCTACGTTCCCCACAGTGTGGCGGGGGCTTCCGCGGGCTGGCTGACGGGCATGTGCCTCCGCGGCTGGTTGTCCTGTACGTGCCTCCGCAGCTGAGGCGGCGAAGCCGCCACCGTGGGGCGCTGTTGGACTCTGTTGCGTTTCCTGGGTCCGGCGTAGTCTCTGGTCGTTGAGCCGACTATTGGGAGGAAGAAATGTCTGTAGCGCGGATTACTACCCTGAGTGCGAACTCGAAGACCTCGTTTGATGCTGCCATCAAGGAGGGCATCGATCGGGCCAACAAAACCCTGCGCAATGTCACGGGGGCGTGGGTGAAGGAACAGAAGGTTGAAATCAGCGACGGCGCGGCCGTTGCCTGGCATGTGGTGCTGGAGGTGACCTTCGTCCTTGAAGACTGAGCCGGCCGCTGGCCGGGCGCAGTCCCGGGGACGAGGCGCCACACTAGGATTGTGGGCATGAGCGAGCATCACATCAAACGACTGGTGATCATGAGGCATGCCAAGTCTGACTGGCCCGGCGGGGTGGCCGATCACGAAAGGCCGCTTGAAGAGCGCGGCCACAAGGACGCCCCCGTCGCCGGAAAATGGCTGCTCAAACACGGAGTGGTCCCCGACTTCATCCTGTGCTCCAGCGCCCTGCGGACCCGCCAGACCTGCACTTGGGTGTGCCACGCGCTCGGGGACAAAGCGCCGACACCCAAGCTCGAGGACGGACTGTATGCCGCGTCCGCACTGCGCATGCTGGCGGTGATCAACCACGTCCCGGACACCGTAACCACGCTGATGGTGATAGCGCACATGCCCGGGGTGCAGGACCTCGCCATGCACCTGGCGTCCCGCGACTCCGATCACGATGCCTATATGGACGCCGCCAACCGCTATCCCACCAGCGGGCTGACCGTCCTGGAAACGGAGAAGTCCTGGGGCGAACTGGACGGGCAGGACGCCAGACTGACCCATTTCAAGGTTCCCCGCGCAAAATAGCCGCTGGCCGGCCGCACTGGGGTGCCTGAAACCATGGCTACCGGCCTTGTTCTGCGGTTTACTGTTGCTGATTGCTGATGTGGTTTGTCCAGCGGTTATTGGGGCAGGTTAGGCAACCGGAGAAGAGGGTGAGTCAACGTGGATTCAGGGCAGCTCATAGGAATTATTGTCGGCATCGTTGTGGTGCTGGCCATTGTGGCGGTGGCAGTCATGATCAGCCGCAAGCGCAAGGTGGCCGCGGACCGGAACAAGGCTGCCAAGATGCGCGAACAGGCCAAGGCTGACGAATTCGCTGCGCGGGAACGGGAGGCCAAGGCGGCCCGTGCCGAGGCCGATGCGCAGGAGGCCGCCCTCGAGGCCGAGCGCAAGCGGAAGGAAGCCCTCAGCAGCAAGGAAGAGGCCCAAAGCGTCCGCTCCGGCGCGCAGGAACAACTGCGCAAGGCCGATGAAATCGATCCCGACGTGGTCACCTCTGAACGTGAGGGCCAGGCCGGGGAAATGCCGACGCGGGCGGATCTGCGTTCCGAGAGGACAACCGCCGACCCGGCATCCGGCGATCAGGTGCCCCGCGAGGACATGTCCAATGAGCACATGTCCGACGAGCAGCGCAGCCGCGAGGACGTACCCAGCACCGACACCACTCCGGGGCCGGACACCAATCCCCGGGAAGACAGGCCGCGGAACCTCTGAGCCTCCGGGCGCCCGCACTCAGCGGCGGGAGGTGGTCCGGGCAGGAGACTTGGCGGCAGGCGGCTTTGCCGGGGACTTGGCCGGCGCCTTTGCCGCGGGCGGCTTTCCGGAGGCCGCCCTGACCGGTGGCTTCGCGGGTGACTTCACTGCTGACGTGGCTGCGGGCCGGCCTGCGGCCCGAGTAGCCGCCGGGCGTGCGGCGGTTCCCCTCGGCGTCGGACGCGAGGCGGACGGCCGCGGGCTGGCGGACCTCGTCCCCGCGCCCCGTGCAACGGGCGCCGGACGGCGCCGCGGAGCRTAGCCCGGGGCGCGCCGGCCGCGGCTCCTGCCGGGCAGGACGGTGCCGGCGAACAGCAGCAGCAAGGTGACGGCTCCGGCGGCCGCGGCGAGATAGAAGTACAAATCCGGATGCTCGGAATCAACGTGTGTGGACAGGGCATCGGGATCGGGGTTGAAGGCCAATCCCCATTGGCGCAGGAACGCGATACCGAACGCGATAAAGAGGCTGCTGCCGACTCCGCTCGCGATCAGCGTCTTGTGCCGGCGCCTGACTACCACCTCTGCCACACAGGCCACGTAGGCCGTGGCGGAAGCGCCGATGAACCACACAAGCACCCATTCGTGCAGGGTGACGCCGGTCAGGACCAGGAGGGCCAGTGCGGTGATGAACGCCCCGATGGCGATCTTTCCGTTGGTACCCATGTGACGCATGTGAACAATCATGCCTGAGCGGGCGGCTGCTTCACGACGTAGCCGCGCATGGAGGACATAATTGCCGCCACACTTTGCTGCCTGGTCCGCTCCGGGTTGTACGTCTGGCGGTCCAGGCCAACCACGAAGCAGGCGCCAAAGATGGCCGTCTCCAGGCTGCCCCGGGACACGGCGGGATCCACCGGATAGACGGCGGCGACACCGTCGATGGCAGAGCCGATCACTCCGAGCAGGCGCCCCCGGAGCTCCGCGAACGTGTCCTGCCATTCGCTGGGGGTCCGCCAGTTTTCGCTGACCCAGAGCCGGGCGAAGGACGGGTATTCGGCCATGAAGTCCATGGCCTGGCCGATCATCTCCTCCATGGCGGCCAGGGGATCGGCGGAGTCGTCCCGGACGCTCAGGAGCCGTGCCATGAGGATGTCCACGCCGTGGCGCAACAGCTGGGCAATCAAGTCAGACTTGCTGCCAAAGTTGTAATACACCGTGCCCTTGGACACCCCGGCCGCCGTGGCGATCTCGTCGACCGTCACGCCCGCCGCGCCCCGCTCTCCGATCAGCTCCATGGACGCCTCGAACAGTTTCTGCTTGGTGGCGTTCGTGCGCGCGGGCCGGAGCTTTTTCTCGGCGTCCCCGGAGTCCGCCACACCGTCCCCGCTGTTCCTGATGGTCATACGGCGATCTCCGGTTTCAGCGTCTTGAGGGTCCAGTATTTGTTCTTGCGGACGGCAAGGGTGGACATTGCCAGTCCCAGCAAAGTGTAGCCAACCAGTCCCAGCATGGTGGGCAGGATGATGGCCAGGTCCGCGCCGTAGATCAGGTGCCGCATGCCGCTGACCACGTAGCCCATCGGCAGGATCTGGTGCACCACGTGCAGCGGCTCGGGCGTGGTCTGCCACGGGAACGTGCCGCCCGAGGAGACCAGCTGCAACACCAGCAGGATCAGCACCACCAGCTTGCCGGGCGAGCCCAGCAGCGCCACAACGCCCTGGATGATGGCGCTGAATGCCATCGCGGCCGCCAGCATGAGGAACCACATCAGCACCGGGTGCGCGGGGTCCAGTCCGAGGCCCACGTCCACCACCAGGGTCAGCAGGCTCGCCTGGACGGCGGACACCGCCAGGAACGGAAGCCAGCCGCCGGCGGCAATTTTCCAGGCCGGTGCGTTGGAGGCCAGCGCGCGCTGGGTGACCGGGCGCATCGCCTGGACCAGCATGAAGACGCCGATCCACAGGGCCAGCGTGAGGAAGAACGGTGCCAGCCCGGCGCCGTAGGACCCGGCCTTGGCCTGCGAGACGTTGCTGACGGCGACGGGGTCGGCCATGACCTTCGAGAGGCTGTCCTTCTGGGCGTCGTCGGGGTTGGGGACCTTGCCGGCGCCCTTGGCGAGTTCCGCGGCGAGTGTTCCGGCGCCGTCGGAGGCCGTCGCCGCGCCGCTTTCCAGCTGCGCCGCGCCGTCGTCGAGCTTCTGGGCCCCCTGCACCAGCTTGCCGGCGCCGTCGACGGCGTTCTGCTCGCCGGCGGCGAGGGTCGCCGAACCGCTGGCGAGCTGGTCCGCTCCGGCAGAGGCCTTGGCTACGGCGTTGCTGAGGGCCGGCGCGGCGCCGGCCAGTTGCGCGGCGCCGTCGCTGACGGCTGCGGAGCCGTCAGCCAGTTTCTGGACCTGGGCGGCGGCTGTCTGCAGTTTGGCTGCGGCTGCGGAAGCCGCCGCGCCAGCGGCCGGAGAAGCGGGCGGCGCAGGGGTGGCGTCGACGTCGGCCATTACCTTGTCGGCCTGCTCCTGGCTCAGGACTCCGGCGGCGACCAGACGGCCCGTGGAAGCCGCGACCCTGCTCCGCTGGGCCTGCGCGGCGGCCTGCTGCGCTGCCTGTTCGGCGGCTGCGAGCTGTCCGGGGATGGCCTGCACTGTGGTGTCGAGCGCGGTGCTGAGCGCGGCGTTGCCCGCGGCCACCTGGGCGGCGCCGTCGGCCAGCTTTTGGGCGTCGGCGGGCAGGGCTGCGGTCTTGTCCTTGAGCTGGGTGAGGCCGCTGCTGAGCTGGCCGGTCCCGGCATTGAGTGAGTTGGCGCCGTCCCGGAGCTTGACCTGGCCGTTGTACAGCTCGGTGGCGCCGTTTTTGAGCTCGCCGGTGCCCTGGTGCAGGGTCACTGTGCCGTCGTGGAGCCGGGCGACGCCGTCGGCGAGCTGGCCTGCGCCGTCGGAGGCCTTGAGCATCTGCGTGTGGATGGTGCCGAAACCGGTGAGGAGTTTGTTGGCGGTCTCCTCGCCCACCTCTTTGGCGACCGTCGTGTGCACGGCGGTGGTCAGTTTGTCCACGATGGTGCTCAGCAGATAGTTGTTGGCATCGTTGGTGGTGACATTGAGCATGGCCTGGTTGGCGGCGTCGAAGCTGCTCGGGGAGACCAGGTTCTTCGAGAAATCCTGCGGGATCTTCAGGGCGAACGCGTAGGTGCCGTTGCTGACGCCCTGGTCCGCTTCATCAGTGCTGGCTACGGTCTTCCAGTTGAAGACGTGGCCGTCCACGAGGCTTTCGGCGACCTTTCGGCCAGCCTCCAACCGGGTGCCGTCCGCGGACGTGGCGCCGGTGTCCTGGACCACCAGGGCGGCATCGATCTGGTTCAGCTTGCCGTACGGATCCCAGTTCGCGTAGAGGTACACGGCGCCGTAGAGCAGCGGAACAAGGGCCAGGGCCAGGATGGTCAGCTTGGGCAGCAGACCGCCGGTCATGCGTTTGAGCTCGGAGCGGGCCAGCCGCAGCACAGTCACTTTGCGTCCTCTGTTTCGGGTAGGAGGGTTTCGGGCAGGAGAGGTTCGGGCAGGAGGGTTTCGGGTGAGTCGCCTGGATGGGGTTCGGCCTGCGCGACGGCGTTGCCGATCACGGCGGCGGGTCCGGTCCAGCCGTCCGGGAAGCGGGTGACGGTGGCGACGACGGCGAGCGGCCGGCCGGCGTCGTACGCCAGTTCCTGCAGCCGAGGCAGCCAGTCGTCCACATCGCCGCTGTGCCGGTCGGGGGAGTCCACCACCAGGAGTTCGGTGTCCGGATTGGCGAGGGCGAGTGCCGTGAGGAGCCCGGTCCGCCGGGCCGCCGGCAGCTGCTCGGTCCATAGCCCGGCGATATCGTCGAACTTGTTGAGCGTCAGCCAGGGCGTGCTGCGCAGGGCTCCCCGGTGGCGGCGCGGCACTAGGGCCAGATCCTCGGTGACGAGGTCGCGGACGCTCAGGTGCTGTTCGGGCTCGTTGACGCTGGGGGAGTCGACCACGCTGCTGGCCTGCCGAAGCACCTTGATCCGGCCGTTCCCGTCCCAGTTCACGATCCCCGAGGAGGGCCTCATGCGTCCGCTGAGGGCCAGGGCAAGGGCCGTCCGCTGGTCCTGGCGGACACCCTCGACGAGCAGGAGTTCACCACGCGCGGCCTCCAACGAGGTGGCCGGCAGCAGGTCATCCCGCCGGCCGGTCACGGAGAGCTGTTGTACGCAGAGCAAAGCAGGCCTTTCGCAGAAACAATGTCTGCCTCAAGGCTAACTAAACTGACTGGTCAGTTCAAATAGAATGGGTCCGGTGTGATGAAACAGACGCGCCGGCACTCCGGACCGCGGCCGCCGAAGGGGTACGTGGCTTGCGGTCCGGGGCTGAGGCACCGGGTGCGTCGCGGGCCGGTTCAGAGGCCGTACTCCTCCAGCAGGCGGAGCCAGACCTCGCTGATGGTGGGATAGGAGGGCACGGCGTGCCACAGCCGGTCCAGCGGCACTTCCCCCACCACGGCAATGGTGGCGGCGTGCAGGAGTTCAGCGACATCCGGGCCGGCGAACGTGGCGCCCAGCAGCACCTTGCGGTCCTCATCAATGACCAGCTGCGCCCACCCCTCATAGTGTTCGGCGTGCAGGGAGGAGCCGGCCACCTGGATCGGAAGCTCCACCGTGGAGGCCCGGAAGCCGTCCTTCTCCGCCTGGGCCAAGGTCCGGCCGACATTCGCGAGTTCCGGGTCGGTGAACACCACATTCGGCACCGCGTGCTCATAGGCGGTCTGGGCGAAGGCGGTCCAGGGGGCCGGTTCGCCGGTGAGTTCGCCCTTGGCCCGGGCAGCAATGGCGTCGCCGGTAGCCCGGGCGCCGTATTTGCCCTGGTGGGTCAGCAGGGCACGTCCGGCGGCGTCGCCGGCCGCGTAGAGCCACGGGCTGCCGGACACCGCGTTGTCAGTTGCGCGGTGGACTAGTCCGGTGGAATCGGTGGTGAGCCTCAGGGGCTTGCCCTCCGGCGCGGAGAGCCCGACGCTGTCCAGGCCGAGCCCTTCGAGGGAGGGATGCCGTCCCGTGGTAACAAGCAGCTTGTCCGCCGTGACGGTATGTCCTTGGGCCAGGCCCTGGGCCGGGCTGGCGGCGGAGCTCGCGTCCGTGCTGCCCTTGTGGTCACCCTTGCCGTCACCCTGGGGGCCGCCGTCGAGTACAACGGTGAGCGAGCCGTCGTCGTTCTCGTGCACGCTCCGCGTGCCGGTGTGCAGGCGAATGTCGACGCCGTCGGCGCGCAGCCCGGCCGCCACCAGTTCGGCAGCCTGCTCCGGGAAAGCACTCAGAAGGCTGCCGCGGGCCACGAGGGTCACGGAGGCGCCGAGGCGGGCGTAGGCCTGGGCGAGTTCGACGCCGGCAACACCGCCGCCCAGGACCGCAAGCCGCGCTGGAACCGTTTGGGCGGAGGTCGCCTCCCTGGTGGTCCAGTATTCGACGTCGTGAAGCCCCTCGACCGGCGGCTGGTTGGGGGTGGACCCCGTGGCGAGCACCACGGCGTGCCGGGCCGTCAGTGCGTAGCTGTTGCCGTCCAGCCCCGCCACCTCGACCTGCCGCGGAGCGGTGATCCAGCCGTGGCCGCGGATCAGTTCGATCCCGGTGTCCTCCGCCCATTTGACCTGGCCGTCGTCCTGCCAGTTCGAGGTGAAGTAGTCCCGGCGCTTCAGGACCGCTGCCGGATCCAGGGTGCGGGTGACAGCTTCCCGGGCGCCGGGGACGGTCTGCGCCCCGTGCAGCGCAGTGCCCGGCCGCAGGAGGGCCTTCGACGGCATGCAGGCCCAGTATGAGCACTCGCCGCCCACCAGTTCGGCCTCGATGAGCACCGCTGTCAGGCCCCCGCGGACCACGCGGTCGGCCACGTTTTCGCCCACCGCGCCTGCGCCGATCACAATGACATCGAATTCCCGCTCAAGCTGTGCCGTCATGGCAACAGCCTACGCCGGGGCCATGACCGGATCCTGGCTGGCGTTCTGGGCGCTGCCGGCGCCGGGTCCCGGCGTAATGTGCCGGGCAACGCTCTTTGCAGGACCGGGCGCGGTCGCTACTGTTGGGACCATATTGGGGGAGGAGGCGGCATGGCCGCACGCAACATGACAACAGGCACCACTGCAGGCACCACGGCGGGCACCACGGCGGGCAACACCGCACGGGGCAGCAGCGTTCCGCTGGCGAGATTCAGTGCCCAGGCGCGGCTCCGCGCGCTTCAGTCCGACATCCTGGAGCTGATCCTGGAGCGCGATCTTGTGCCCGGGGACCCGTTGCCCACGGAGAACGAGCTCACATCGGCCCTCGGCGTCGGCCGCAACACGCTGCGGGAGTGCCTGAAGGCGCTCCAGGCACTGGGGGTGATCGAAATCCGCCACGGCTTCGGCATGTTCGTGGCGCCCAGCAATTTCGAAGCCCTGACGGACGGGCTTACCTTCCGGGCACGGCTGTCGCTGCGCCATCACGGTCAGGAAGCCCTGCAGCTCGTGGAGGTCCGCCAGGCGCTCGAATCCGGCCTGGTCGGCGCCGCGATGGACAGGATCAGCGCGGAACAGCTGGCCGCCGTCGAGGAATCCGTAGACCGGATGGAGGCGCTGGCCGCTGCCGGGGAGCCTTTCATTGAGGCCGACGCCGAGTTCCACCGCAGGCTTTTCGAGCCGCTGAACAACGATCTCCTGATCAGCCTGATGGACGTCTTCTGGAAGGTCTACCGCCGGATCCACCTCGAACTCGGCGGTCCGTACGCCGTCGACCTCGTCGCAACGGCCGCGCAGCACCGGGGGATCTATGAGGCCGTCGCCTCCGCGGACAAGACCCTGGCCGCCGAGCGCCTCAGCACCCATTTCGACGGTATCCGCACCATCATTGCCCAGACGTCGGCCTGATCACTGCTGCCCGGGCTGAAGTTGGCCCGGGCAGCCATTGACTCTCACGCCTGCAGGAGGCGGTTAAACAAAAGATCCGCCCCGGCGAACCGGGGCGGATCTTTTCTTCTGTGCGCCCAAAGGGATTCGAACCCCTGACCTTCTGTTCCGTAGACAGACGCTCTATCCAGCTGAGCTATGGGCGCATTCTCGGCTCTTGGAGAACTTCTCGCTCCCCGAACCTCGAATTACTTTACGCGAGGCCGCGCCCAGTTACAAATCGAGGGGGGTGTAATTTAGCCGACTAGACCGGTCTACGTGACCTTAGTCACAAAAACGGCCCGTGTGGGCCGGTCAGTTCCTTGAATTTCCGGGGTTTTTGAATTGCGCCGCCCAGGTCATCCCATGTCCGGGCCGGAAACCGGCCCCTCGGCTCGACCTAGCATTTAGGCACACCACTGAACCCGAGGAAGGGAACCGTAATGGGMGATCTGGCGCGACTGCCGYTGCTTGARAAAGCACCCACCACACATGCCGGKCTGCTGGCATGGGTAGAAGAGGTGGCTGAACTTACCCAGCCGGACCGGATCTACTGGGTTGACGGGTCGGACGAGGAAAACACCCGGCTCACCGACGAGCTCGTTGCCGCAGGCACCCTGACCCGGCTGAACGAGGACCTGTTCCCCAAGTCCTTCGCGGCGTTCTCCGATCCGGCCGACGTAGCCCGCGTCGAAGAGCAGACCTTCATCTGCTCCGAGAAGGAGCACGACGCCGGCTTCACCAATAACTGGATGGCCCCGGCGCAGATGAAGGAAAAGCTGCGCGGCCTGTTCGCCGGCTCCATGCGCGGCCGCACCATGTACGTGATCCCGTTCGTCATGGGCCACCTGGACGCCGAGGACCCCAAGTTCGGCGTCGAGATCACCGACAGCGCCTACGTTGTGGCCTCCATGCGCATCATGGCCACTATCGGCACCAAGGTCCTCGACAAGATCACCGCGACCAACGCGTTCTTCGTCCCGGCACTGCACTCCCTCGGCGCCCCGCTGGCCCCCGGCCAGGCTGATGTCCCTTGGCCCTGCAATCCGGATAAGTGGATTGTCCACTTCCCGGAGGAGCGCTCCATCTGGTCCTTCGGCTCCGGCTACGGCGGCAACGCCCTGCTCGGCAAGAAGTGCTACGCGCTGCGCATCGCCTCGGTAATGGCACGCGACGAAGGCTGGCTTGCCGAGCACATGCTCATCCTCAAGCTGACCTCGCCGGAGAAGAAGAACTACTACGTCTCCGCCGCGTTCCCGTCGGCCTGCGGCAAGACCAACCTCGCCCTGCTGGATCCGACCATCGAGGGCTGGAAGGTCGAAACCCTCGGCGACGACATCACGTGGATGCGGTTCGGCAAGGAAGGCGAGCTCCGCGCCGTCAACCCTGAGGCCGGCCTGTTCGGCGTGGCACCGGGAACCGGCTGGGGCACCAACCCCAACGCAATGCGCGCCATTGCCAAGGGCCACAGCATCTTCACCAACGTCGCCCTCACGGACGACGGCGGCGTGTGGTGGGAGGGCATGACCGAGGAAGTGCCCGCGCACCTGACCGACTGGCAGGGTAACTCCTGGACCCCCGAGTCGGACAAGCCCGCTGCCCACCCGAACTCCCGCTTCTGCACGCCGATCGACCAGATCGACATGCTGGCCGAGGAGTACTACAACCCGGACGGCGTGGAACTTTCCGCGATCCTGTTCGGTGGCCGCCGCAAGACCACCATCCCGCTGGTCACCGAGGCGCGCAGCTGGTCCAACGGCATCTTCATGGGCTCCACCCTGTCCTCCGAGACCACGGCCGCGGCCGCCGGTGCTGTCGGCGTTGTCCGGCGGGATCCAATGGCGATGCTGCCCTTCATCGGCTACGACGCAGGCGATTACCTGAATCACTGGGTCAACCTGTCCGCCAAGGCCAACCCGGAGCGCCTGCCCAAGATCTTCCTGGTCAACTGGTTCCGCCGCAATTCCGAGGGCGGCTTCGCGTGGCCCGGATTCGGTGACAACTCCCGTGTCCTAAAGTGGGCCATCGAACGCCTCGAGGGCAAGGCCGACGCCGTGGAGACCCCCATCGGGTTCGTCCCCACCGCTGACGGGATCGACCTCACCGGCCTGGACATGACGCCCGCCCAGGTTGAAGAGGCTGTCCGCGTTGATCCGGCCGAGTGGGCCACCGAGCTGGCCTCCATCGAGGATTGGTTCGCCAACTTCGGCGGCTCGCTGCCCGATGCCTTGCAGGCCGAGCTCGACGGCCTGAAGGCCCGCATGGCGGCCGAGCAGTAGCAATACCCCAGCAGTAGCGGCCGGCGCTGGCAGCCGGCACTGCGACAACGACGGCGGTCCCGCACCTTTCAAGGGTGCGGGACCGCCGTTTTCGTTGTGCCGGGGACCTAAGTCCCGGCTCCGCCGGGACTTAGGTCCCTAGGCCACCTTCCGGCGCGCCCCTAGGCTTGGCCGCATTCCACCAGTCAGCGAGACTTCAGGAGTTCCCCTTGCTTGTCAAAGACGACATCCATGCCTTGTCCAACGCTGTCAGCGGCCCGGTCGCGCTGCCCGACAGCCAAGAATTCGCGGCCGAGACGTTCGCCTTCAACGTCGCGACCATCCACCGGCCCGACGTCGTTGTAGGCGCCGCAGACGCGCGGGACGTGGCAGCCGCAGTGAAATGGGCGGCGGAGCACCGGCTTCCGGTGTCCGTCCAGTCCACCGGGCACGGCGCCGATTCGGCGATCGATGGCGGCCTGCTCATCAACACACGACGCCTGCAGGAACTGACCATCGATCCGGTAGAACGCACCGCACGGGTCGGCGCCGGGGTGAAGTGGCGGAGTGTCCTGGAGGCGAGCGTCCCCCATGGGCTGATCGGACTGCACGGCTCGAGCACCGACGTCGGCGTCGTGGGGTACACGGTCGGCGGCGGGCTGCCCGTGCTCGGACGTGCCCATGGCTTCGCGGCGGATCATGTTAGGAGCATGGACGTGGTTACCGCCGATGGCGCGCTGCGCCGGATCGACGCCGAGACCGAAGCCGAGCTGTTCGCGCTGATGTGCGGGGGCAAGGGCAACTTCGGGATTGTCACGGCACTTGAGTTCAACCTCTTTCCGCTCGGGGATTTCTACGGCGGAGGGATCATTTATCCCGGGGTGGACGCGGCGCCGGTTCTGACCGCATTCCGCGAGTGGCTGCCCACGCTGCCTGACGACGCCTCGCCGTCGATCTCCCTGCTGCGGCTTCCGGACATGGACTTCGTTCCGCCGCCCCTCCGCGGCCAGTTTGTGGTCCACCTGCGCTTTGCCTTCCTCGGAAACCGTGAGGCCGGCGACGCGCTGCTTGCCCCGATGCGCGCAGTCTCAACCCCTCTGATGGACATGGCCGGACCCATGAGCTACCTCGACGTCGACCAGATCCACATGGACCCGGCGGATCCGCTCCCGTTCACCGACGGCGGCGCGTTGCTCACGGATTTTGGCCAGGAGGCTTCCGCGGAACTGCTCAGGCTGGCGGGGGACGGCACCGACTGCCCGCTGCTCCTGATCGAGATTCGGCCGCTGGGCGGGGCGCTGTCCCGCGCTGCATTGTCCCGGCCAGGAGCGCCGCCGAACGCCGTGTCCGGACGCGACGCGGCGTTCCTGCTGTTCCTTGTCGGGCTCCAGGTGCCGGAAGCCGCRGAGGCCGTGTCCGCGTCCATCCGCGACATCCTCGCCGCGATGGCTCCCTATTCCACCGGCTACACGTTGGTGAACTTCCACGGCGCGCCCGGCGATGAAGCTGACCGGGCGCGGGCATGGTCGCCGGCAATGTACGAGCGGATGGTGGCCGCGAAGTCCACCTACGACCCGGGCAACCTGCTGCGCTTCGGCCACACGATCACCGGGGTGACGCCCGCGTCCTGACGGGCAGGGAGGTTCCGTCCGGGAAGCCGAAGCCGGATCACGACGGCAGCCCAGCTTAACGACGACGGCGGCCCGGCACCTTTGTTGCGAAAGGTGCGGGGCCGCCGTCGGGGACTTAGCTGGCGAGCCAGATGTCCGGGCCGAAGACCTCATAGTGGATCTTCGTGGCCGGGATACCGGCGTTGATGGCCTCATTGCGGATGCTCTTCATGAACGGCAGCGGACCGCACAGGTACAGGGACGCGTTGGCCGGCAGGTCCACCTCGCGCAGGGACATGAAGCCTGCGTTCGAGCCGGCCTGCGGTTCTTCGAGCCAGAGCTGGAGATCGGCGCCGTCGAGGCGTTCGACGTCGTCGGTCATCTGGGAGCGCAGCGCCCAGCTGTCCAGCGTGCTTTCCGCGTGCAGCACCAGGACCTGGCGGTCCGAGCCGGACTCCGCGAGGGAACGCAGGATGGACGCCGTGGGCGTGCAGCCGATCCCGGCCGAAGCCAGGACCACGGGACCGTCGCCCTCCTTGAGCGTGATTTCGCCGTAGGGGTTGGAGATCTCGATAACGTCGCCCACCTCCACATTGTTGTGCAGCACGGGGGAGACCTCGCCGCCGTCGTCGAGCTTGGTGGTGAAGCTGCGGGTAGTGCCGGCGTCGCCGGAGAGGGAGTACTGCCGGACCTGGCGCAGGCCGTCCGCAAGGGTCACCTTGACGCTGACGTACTGGCCGGGAAGGGCCGCGGTGACGGGGGTGTCATCGGCCGGTTCGAGGGCGAAGGTCATGGAGCCGGTGCCGGCGGGGGTCTTGGCGGCTACCCTCCAGGGCGTCCACATCTTGCCGTTGGCCTGGGCGGCGTAGAGGCCCTTCTCGAGCTTGATCAGGGCGTCCGCCATGAGCCAGTAGACCTCGGTCCAGGCTTCGGCGATTTCCGGGGTGATGACCTCGGCCAGGTCCTCGGCGATGGCAGCGAAGAGGTGCTCGTAGACCACCTGGTACTGCGGTTCGGTGATGCCCAGGGACGCGTGGCGGTGCGCGATCCGGGACAGCACGGTCTCCGGCAGGGTGCCGGGGTTGTTCACGAGGTGGCTGGCGAAAGCGGCGATGCTTCCGGCCAGGGCCTGCTGCTGGGCGCCGGAGCGCTGGTTGGCGCGGCTGAAGAGCCCGTCCAGCAGTTCGGGGTGGGCGCCGAAGAGGCGGGCGTAGAACTTCGGGGTGATCGCTCCGATCCGGGAACCGACCAGCGGCAGGGTGGCCTCGATGACCGGGAAGGACTTGTCCGAGAGCATGCTGACTCCTGAGGTAGTGGCCCGGGGTCTTCAACCGGACCGCGATGCAAATACTAATATTTGAAATACGAGTATTTACACCTAAGTTCTACACGCTGTAGAAAAGTGTGGCAAATCGGCTGCTTTCGGGCGTGTCGTTCGTGAACGTCTTTGCCAGCGCCGATATAGATGAGACGCGCTAGCGGGAGGGCGCGGGGATATACGTGTTGACTGGCCGGCCGGTGGTGCCATATTCGAGGTGGAGGGTCACGCGGTCCTTGCGTTCGAGCTCGCTCAGGTAACGCTGTGCCGTCGGCCGGGATATGCCAATGAGGTCTGAGACGTCCTGCGCGCCCAGAGGCCGGCCGGCCGCGGCCACGGCATCGAGCACCTTTTGCATAGTCGGCGGGAGGCGCCGTGCGGAGCTCGAACCCGCAGTGGGCGCCACAGAAGCCCGCCGTGAGGCAAACAGCGCGTCAATGTCCGTCTGCCCTGTGATCCGCCGTGACAACGCGTCCGCGCGCCACTTCTGATAGGCCTGCAACTGCTCGACGAGCTGCTCGAATCCGAACGGCTTCACGAGGTAGTACACCGCTCCGCCGCGCATCGCCGCACGCACGGTTCCTACATCCCGCGCCGCGGTGATGATGATGACGTCTACGTCCTCGCCTGCCTCGCGCAGCGACTGCAGGAGCGAGATTCCGTCCTCGTCCGGCAGATAGATGTCCAAGAGCAGGAGGTCGGGGCTCTCCCTCGCGATCGCGGCGCGCGCCTCGGCGACGGTGTGTGCCTCACCGACGCACTCATACCCCGGAACATGCGCCACCTGTGCAGCGTGCAGCCGCGCCACGCGGAAGTCGTCGTCGACAACCAGCACCCGGATCATCCTTCTGCCCCAACTTTCGGAATCCACACTTCGAAACGTCCGCCCGGTCCGGCGAACACATCCATCGTGCCACCTGCGCGGCGCACGATCCTCGCAACGAGCGCCAGGCCAATGCCGCGCCGCAGGGCCGGGCCACCGGCCTGGGCCGCCCGTTCCGCTTTCGTCGTATAGCCATCGCGTACGACGTCGTCCACAGCGTCCGCGGGCACGCCCGGTCCTGTGTCGGTCACCGAAACAAAAACGCCCGAGGAATCATCCAGGGTAAGCGTCACTTCGTGGTGTCCCGGGAGGCTGGAGACGGCGTCGATTGCGTTGTCCAACAGGTTCCCCACGATTGTCAGGAGATCCTGCGTTCCGAGCCCCGGTTCGCGAAGGAGTGATTCGTCGGACACAGCCACGCGCACATCCTGCTCGGCCGCCACCGTGATCTTGGCATAGATGAGCGCCGCGAGCTCGGGCGGCTCGATCCGTGCACGCAGTCCCTCGCCGAGGGAGCGCGATGTGTCCGCGATGCCCGCGATGAAGGTGCGCGCCTGCGCGATATCGCCCAGATGGAGGAGGGCGCCCACCGTGTGCATGCGGTTGGCGTACTCGTGCTCCTGCGCGCGCAGGGCAGCCATGAGGCCCTCCAACGCACGCAGGTCCCGCACCAGCGCTTCCACTTCGGTGCGGTCGCGAAGGGTCACGACGGCGCCCACGCTCCGGCCGCCAACGCTTACCGGCATGCGGTTGGCCACGAGAAGGGAGTCGTCTGTGATGATCGTCTGGTCAGCGCCGGGCGCCTCACCCGTGAGGACGTCGCGGAGCCGTCCCTCCGGGATAAGCTCCTCCAGCGGGCGGTCGAGCAAAGTGTTTTCGAGGCCCAGAAGGCGCCGTGCCTCGACGTTAATCACGGTCACCCGGCCGGCGTCGTCAATTCCGACCATGCCCTCGCGGATGCCGTGCAGGAGGGCCTCCCGTTCCTGGAGGAGCGAGGCGATCTCCGCAGGCTCGAGACCGAACGTAGCGCGCTTGATGGCCCGTGCCAGCACGAACGAACCTGCGCCGCCGATCAGGAGAACGAGCACCGAGGAGCCGCCGACGATCCCAGCGTCCCGCTCGAGCTCCATGCTGACGGTCGTCTCGAGGATGCCCACCGAGACCTGTCCGACGACGTTTCCCGAGGCGTCCAGGATCGGTGCCTTGGCGTTCGCCGAGTCGCCGAGGCTGCCGTGGTCGGTACCCACGTGGGTCTGGCCGTCGAGGACCTCGACAGGCTCCTCGAGGCGCTTCCCGATCAGCGACGGCGTGGGGTGCGAGAAACGAATCCCGTACCGGTCGGTAACCACCACGTAGTCCGTCTGGGCGCGGGTGCGCACCTGTTCAGCCACCGCCTGGATCTCGTGGCCAGCATCGCCGGTGGCCACACCCGTGGCCACCTCCGGCATCTGTGCCACCGATTCCGCGACGCCCAGGGCACGCAGGCGGAACTGCTCGTCGAGTACCTGGCCGGTGATGCGGTTGGTGACCAGGCCGCCCAGGGCCACAGTGACCGCTATCAGCACCAGCGTCCACACGAGAATCTGCGATGCGAGCGGCCGGGCGCCCCACCATGCCCGCGCGCTGCTCACTGCTGGCCCCGGGCGGCGTTCAAGGCAGATCGGGCGGCATTTCGAGCAAAAGGTTCAAAAGATGAATGAAGGCTAACAACCCTCACAAGGCACGCAAGCGTGGCTGTACCACGGCAGTCCTTTCTAGGGTGAGTGCACTGATCATGACTCATGTCACACGGAGCGAAGAGTTGCGAGGCATGGCTAAAGGATCCACCGGACAATGGCGTCGCCGCAAATGAAGCGGCTGGCGTCGATTCAACAGAGAGGCTTTACGCCATGGGTGTAAACCATCGAATTCGCCCACCTGGGGATGCTGGCGACGATGCCGGCATTGAGATCACCGGGCTGGCCAAGCGCTACCTCACGCCGAAGGGTGAAACGTTTACCGCGATCCGGGACGTAGCGCTTTCCGTGGAACCCGGGCAGTTTTGCTCGATCGTCGGCCCCACGGGCTGCGGCAAGTCGACTACTTTGGCCCAGGTTTCCGGGCTGGAGCGTCCCAGCGAGGGCTCTGTGAGCGTCGGCGGAAACACCGTCGAGGGTGTCACAGACGGCGTCAGCTACATGTTCCAGGCGGATGCGCTCTTTCCCTGGAAGAGCGTGCTCAGCAACGTGATGATGGGGCCGATCCTGCTGGGAACCCCGAAGCGCGAGGCCACCTTGCTCGCCAGGGACTGGCTGCGCCGTGTGGGGCTGGCCGGTTTCGAGGACCGCTACCCGCATCAGCTCTCGGGCGGCATGCGCAAGCGCGTGGCCATGGCCGCAGCGCTCATCAATAACCCGAGGATCCTGCTCATGGACGAGCCGTTCGGTGCCCTCGACGTGCAGACCAAGGCCATTATGCAGAACGAGCTGCTGAAGCTCTGGGAGGAGCTCCGGCCCTCGGTCCTGTTCATCACCCACGACCTCGACGAGGCCGTGGCGCTCTCCGACCGCGTGGTCATCATGACCAGCAGCCCCGGCACGGTCAAGGACGTCTTCGACATCGATCTGCCCCGGCCGCGCGGCAATGTCCAGGAAATCCGCCACGAGGAACGCTTCCTTGAGCTTCAGGGCCAGATCTGGGAATCGCTCAAGGACGAGGTCACCCGTGCCTACGCCCGATCGGCAGGTGCAGCAGCATGACCACTCTTGTGCAAGGGGAAAAGGTGAACACGCAGGAGCAGCAGCAGGCAGCGGCCGTGCAGTCCGGAAAAGCGTCGCACCGGCGCCACATGACTGCCATCTGGGTGGGCCGCGCCGCCCTCGCCGTGGCGGTGGTGGGCGGGTGGCAGTGGTTTACCGAGGAAGGCTGGGTGGACAAGTTCTTCTTCGGCCAGCCCAGCGAGATCTGGAATAGCCTGGTGATGCTCTTCACCGAGGGAACAGCGTTCGGGACAATCTGGGAGAACCTCGGGGTCACCATGGAAGAAGCCGTCCTCGGTTTCCTGCTCGGCACGTTCGTCGGCGTGGTGCTCGGGATCCTGCTGGGCTCGAACAAGTACCTCTCGGCCGTCGTCGGCCCGTACATCAGGATCGTCAACTCGATTCCCCGCATCGTCCTCGGCTCGATCTTCATCGTGGCCTTCGGCCTCGGAGTGTTCCCCAAGGTCCTGCTCGCCGCGGTGCTGGTGTTCTTCGTAGTCTTCTTCAACGCCTTCCAGGGCGTGCGTGAGGTGGACCAGAACCTGGTCGCAAATGTCCGCGTACTCGGGGCATCCCCGGTCCAAGTCGCGATTCACGTGACCATCCCCTCGGCGATGACGTGGATCATCGCAAGCCTTCACACGGCCTTCGGGTTCGCGATTATCGGCGCCCTGGTCGCGGAGGTGCTCGGTGCCCAGCAGGGCATCGGCCTAATCATCAGCCAGGCCCAGGGCACCTTCGATCCCAACACGGTATTCGCGTGCATGGTGATCATTGCCGTGATCACGCTCGCGGCCGAATACCTGATCAGCCTGCTGGAACACTCACTCCTCAAGTGGCGCCCGCCAAACCGTTCCGAAGCCCAGGCGATCTGACAAATTTTCTACCCGTCCATAACGCAATATCCATGAAGAGAACAAGGAAAAGTGCCCCAATGATGAAGCACAAGATCTACGCCACCGCTGCCCTGGGCATGGTTGCGCTCAGCCTCGCCGCCTGCGGCGGCAGCACCACGGCCAGTTCCACCGCCTCGACCGGTTCCGGCGGCACGGCGTCTGCGGACACCTCGACGATGCCGACGGTCAAGCTCATGGTCGGCGGCATCGACAAGCAGATCTACCTCCCGTACCAGCTCGCGGAAAGCCTCGGCAACTACAAGAAGTACGGGGTGAATGTCGAGCTCTCCACGGAGCAGCATGGCGGCGTCGGGGCGGAGGAAGCCATGGCGTCCGGACAGGTGGACATGGCAGGGGCGTGGTACATCCACACCGTCGACTTCCAGTCCAAGGGCAAGAATGTCATCGACCTCGTGCAGCTCTCCAGCGCCCCGGGTGAGCGCATCATGTGCAGCCCCAAAGCCAACGTCCACTCCGCGGCGGACCTCAGGGGCAAGACCGTCGGCGTGACCGACCTCGGCTCCGGAACGGACGAGCTCACCCAGTTCATCGCCGCCAAGGCCGGAGTCACGAAGAACGACTATCACACCATCGCCGTGGGCGCTGGTACCACTGCCATCGCCGCGATCCAGCGCGGGTCCGCGGACTGCGTCATGACAACTCAGCCCACCGTCGGCGCGCTCGAGAGCAAGAACCTGGCGGTCTCCGCGATCGACCTCGCAACCTCGGACGGCACCAAGGCCGCGCTCGGCGGCTCCTGGCCGGCGGCCAGCGTCCTTGCCCAGTCCGACTGGGTCAAGTCGCACGAGGATGCGGCCCAGAAGGTTGTGAACGCCCTCGTTGACACCATGCACTGGATCAGCACCCACTCGGCGGCGGATATCGCGGACAAGCTGCCCTCATCCTTCGTCCAGAACAGCACCATCTCCAAGGACCAGTACGTCAAGGCGCTGGACACCGACAAGGGCCAGTTCCTGCCTGACGGCCTCATGCCCGCCGGCGGCCCCAAGACGATCTTCGCGATGGAGCAGCAGAACGGCGTGGACACGTCCAAGGTCACCTTCGACGGCACGTTCACCAGCAAGTACGCGGTGGCCGCGCTCAAGCTCGAGGGCTACGCGCCGACGACGACGCCGGCCGGCTCAGACGGATAACGCCTGCTGACGTTTTTCCACTACGGAACAACGGTAATGAACGACGACGGGTCCCCACCTATAAGCGCGATTGTGGGAACCCGTCGTCGTGCTTAACGCCCGTCCCCGGCGGGTCTCAGACCCTACGGTTCCACCGGACGCCCCCTCAACTCCTTTGCGGCCAATCGCGCCACGTCCAGGGGAACGGAAGCCCGGCCTTGGAGTAGGTGCCCGGGCGCTGGCGGGGCTAGAGCCCCGGGCGCAGCCCGATCATTTCGAAGACGGGCGCCATCTGGCGCGCCGTCGGCAGTGAGGCGATCTCGATCCCGTCGAGTTCGCGATAAAAGGCCTCGCGGGCCCTGGCAAGCGCGGCCCTGAGGCGGCATTCGGTGATGAGCGGGCAGGTCCGGCCGGACGCGATGCAGTCGGCGGGATCCTGGCGGGAATCGAGCTGCCTGAGCAGCTGGCCCACCGTGGCGGTCCGGCCGGCGCTACTGAGCCGGGAGCCGCCGTTGCGGCCGCGTTCGACGTCGATCATGCCCAGGATGCGCAGTTTCGCCATCGCCTTGCTGACATGGTTGTACGGCGTGCCCACGGCGTCGGCGATGCTTTGGGTGGTCACGAGCGCGCCGTCCGGCGCGGCCGCGAGCACCAGCAGGGCCCGCAGGCTCACATCGGCGAACGCATTGATCTTCATATCCCTGCCTCAGGCCGGTCTAGTCCACCCAGACGGCGGGCTCGTTGGTGTCGGCGGCCAGCTGGCCGAATTCGAGTTCGTGCGTCGCGGCGTTCGCGGCGTACGGCAGGACGGCCGCGAACAGGGAGCCGTCCTGGTGCTCGGCCGCCACGTGAATGGCGTCCGAGTCCTCCTCGAGGAGCGTGATGTCACAGACCACGGCGGCGGCCCGGAACTCATCCTTGTGCTGCCGGAGCAGCTCGTGGAGGTCCCGGATCATGGCGTCCGCGTCAAAGTCGGCGTCGGATCCGTCGTTCGCGTCCGCCGGTGTCACGGCAACCAGCCGGACTTCGCCGTCGTTCTGCACCACCAGGGCGAACGGCAGGAAGCCGCCGTTGCGCTCCAGCTGCTCCTGCGCGGCGCCGACCCCGGTGCCGAGCAGGTTCTCCAGGTCCGTGGCGCTGGCTTCCGGCACGGAATCGCGCCAGGAACCGGTGTTGTCGTGGGAGGATTCCTCGGGATGTGCGGCCACGCCTAGCCCCGGACCAGTGCCAGGACGCGGTCGCGGACGCGCTCCATGGTGGCGGTGTCCGTGGCTTCGACGTTGAGGCGCAGGAACGGTTCGGTGTTGGACGGACGCAGGTTAAACCAGTAGCTGCCGTCGGTGGCGATGAAAGTGCTGCCGTCCAGGTAGTCCACCTCGACGTCGTCGTTGTGGAAGTCCTTGCGGACCCGTTCGACGGCGGCGGCCTTGTCCTCGATTTCCGAGTTGATCTCCCCGGATGACCGGTACGGTTCGTATTCGCGGCCGAGCTCGGAGAGCGGGCCGTCCTGCTCGCCCAGCGCGGCAAGGACGTGCATGGCTGCCAGCATGCCGGTGTCCGCATTCCAGAAGTCGCGGAAGTAGAAGTGGGCCGAATGCTCCCCGCCGAAAATGGCGCCTTCCGCGGCCATGACGGCCTTGATGAAGGAGTGCCCTACGCGGGTGCGGACGGGCCGGCCGCCGTGGCGTTCCACGAGTTCCGGAACCGCTCGGGAGGTCAGCAGGTTGTGGATGACGGTGGGCGTGGCCTCGCCGAGGCCCTGGGCGCGGGCGATTTCGCGGCGGGCCACCATGCCGGTGATGGCCGACGGCGAGACGGGCTCGCCCTTTTCGTCGATCACGAAGCAGCGGTCGGCGTCGCCGTCGAACGCCAGGCCGATGTCCGCGCCGTGTTCGACGACGGCGGCCTGCAGATCGCGCAGGTTTTCCGGCTCCAGCGGGTTGGCSGGGTGGTTCGGGAAGGAKCCGTCGAGCTCGAAGTASAGCGGCACGATCTCSAGCGGCAGCTTGGGGAGCAGGGCATCGCCAAGCACGGCCGGGGTGGTGAGGCCGGCCATGCCGTTGCCGGCATCCACCACGACCTTCAGCGGCCGTGAGCCGCGCAGGTCCACCAGGGTGCGCAGGTACTCCGAGTAGCCCTTGAGGACGTCGTGCACGCCGATCAGGCCGGTGCTGCCGGCCGCGGGGATGGTGCCGGTGTTGAGGTATTCCTCGGCGCGGGCCTGGATTTCCTTGAGGCCGGTTTCGGAGGAAATCGGCACGGCGCCGGCCTTGGCCATCTTGATGCCGTTGTATTCGGCCGGGTTGTGGCTGGCGGTGAAAGTGGCGCCGGCGGCGTTCAGCGCGCCGCACGCGTAGTACAGCTCGTCGGTGGAGATCAGGTCCAGCAGCTGGACGTTGGCKCCGCGGGTGGCAGCGCCGTTGGCGAAGGCTTTGGCGAACTCGGGGGAGGAGGGGCGCATGTCCCCGCCCACCAGCACGGTCTGCCCCTCGAGCTCCAGGACGTCGACGAAGGCAGCGCCGACGGCCTCGACGATCTCGGCGGTGATGGATTGCCCCACGATTCCGCGCACGTCGTAGGCCTTGAACGAGGCCGAGAGGTCAAAAGTCTTTGTCTGGTCCGTAGTCACGCGTCTTATCTTACGTTGCGGCTCCACGGCCCTGTGGAGGAGCGGTGAGGACGCCGGTCCGAGAAGGTTGCCCGTCGGGTTATCCACTTGGCCGGCGCCCGGGCTTCGTGGCTGTCGGAGGGGGCTGGGATACTGAAGCAATGGCCAATAACCAGAACGCTGCACTCCTTTCCGCCTCCGACGCTGCCCTTGCCGCCGATTCCGCCGGCGTATCCGGGACCCGGGAACAGGCCCAGGGCGTGCTGCGGGAACTCGTGGGCCACCCCGAGGCGGAGTTCCATGACGGCCAGTTCGAGGCCATCGAGGCMCTGGTCGACGGCGGCAGGCGGGCCCTGGTGGTGCAGCGCACCGGCTGGGGGAAGTCGGCCGTGTACTTCGTCGCCTCCTTGCTGCTGCGGCGCCGCGGCGCCGGCCCCACCCTGATCGTGTCCCCGCTCCTGGCGCTCATGCGCGACCAGGTGGCGGCCGCGGCCCGGGCGGGCGTGCGGGCGGTCGCCATCAACTCTGCGAACCAGCTGGAGTGGGACACGGTCCGCGAACAGCTCGCCGCCGATGAAGTGGACGTGCTGCTGGTCTCCCCGGAACGCCTCACCAACCCGTCCTTCCGGGAAAACCAGCTCCCCGAGCTCGTGCGCCGGACAGGGCTGCTGGTGATTGACGAGGCCCACTGCATCTCGGACTGGGGCCACGACTTCCGCCCCGACTACCGGCGCATCGCGGACCTCATCACGCAGCTGCCGGACACCGTCCCGGTGCTCGCCACCACCGCCACGGCCAACTCCCGGGTGGTCCACGACATCGAGGAGCAGCTCGGCAAGGACGTGCTGACCATCCGCGGCGCACTGGGCCGGGACTCGCTCCGGCTCGGTGTCCTGACGCTGCCCGATTCCCGCGAACGGCTGGGCTGGCTGCTGACCCACCTGCAGGACCTGCAAGGCAGCGGCATCATCTACACACTCACGGTCTCCGCGGCCGAGGACACCGCCCGGCTCCTGGCAGAGGCGGGGCACGAGGTGCTCGCCTACACCGGCCGCACCGACCCCGCGGACCGGGAACGCGCCGAGCAGCTCCTGAAGGACAACCARGTCAAGGCGCTCGTGGCCACATCGGCCCTCGGCATGGGCTTCGACAAGCCGGACCTCGGCTTTGTGGTGCACCTGGGTGCGCCGTCCTCGCCGGTTGCGTACTACCAGCAGGTGGGCCGTGCAGGGCGTGGCGCGGCAAACGCCGACGTCCTGCTCCTGCCCGGGTCCGAGGACCGCGACATCTGGCAATACTTTGCCACCGCGTCCATGCCGTCTGAGGAAAAGGCCGCCGGCGTCCTGACGGCCCTTGCCGAGGCCGGAACGGCGGTGTCCACCGTGGCGCTCGAGGCCCGGGTGGATCTGCGCCGCACGCCCCTGGAACTGCTGTTGAAGGTCCTGGCCGTGGACGGCGCCGTAGAACGCGTCGGCGGCGGCTGGCGCTCCACGGGACAACCGTGGAACTACGACGCCGAGCGGTACAGCCGGATCGCCGAGGCCCGGGTGGACGAACAGGACTCGATGGTCATCTATCAGGACACCGCGGGCTGCCGGATGGAATACATCACCTCGGTKCTGGACGACGAAACAGCCCACGCCTGCGGCCGCTGCGACAACTGCGCGGGCCGCTGGTTCCGGGCCGATATCGCCGAGGCCGCCACGGAAACTGCCGGGCAGACCCTCCGCCGGTCCGGCGTGGTCCTGGAACCGCGGCTGCAGTGGCCCAGCGGCATGGACCGCCTGGGCGTGCCCGTGAAGGGAAAGATCAAGCCGGACGAGGCCCTCGCGGACGGCCGGGTGCTGGCCCGCCTGACGGACCTCGGCTGGGGCGGCGCCCTCCGCGAGGCCTTCGCCGCCGGCGCACCGGACGGGGCCGTGGACCCCGGGATGCTGCAGGCCTGCGTCCAGGTGCTCCGGGAATGGGGGACCGGAGACGCCCGGACGCCGGGATGGAGCGGGGCCGGCCGGCCGGCCGCGATCATCAGCCTGCCCTCGCGCGGGAAGCCGCTGCTGGTGGACTCCCTGGCCCGCGGGATCTCCGAGATCGGCCGCATCCCGTACCTGGGCCAGCTGCAGCTCAACCACGGCGGACCCACCGGCGGACGCGGCGGGAACAGCGCCTACCGGCTCGCCGGAGTCTGGGACCGGCTTGTGGTGGGACCCGAGCTCGAGGACGCGCTCGCGGGAATCCGTGGCCAGAGCGTCATGCTGGTGGATGACCTGGTGGACAGCCGCTGGACCCTGACCGTCTCCGGGCGGGCCCTCAGGCTCGCCGGCGCCGGCGCCGTTCTGCCGCTGGTGCTCGGCCAGGCCGGCTGACCTCCGCGCCCGCGTGGCGGGGGAGGGTCAGGCTGTCCAGGGTGCTCAGGAGCATCAGGACCGCAATCGCGACGAACGCGGCCCGGTACGGCGCCGCCGGGTCACCCGCGGCGAGACCGGCGGCAACACCGGTGGTTCCTGTGGCGTGGCTGCCGGCCTCGAAGACGCGCAGCAGGAGGGCCCCGACGGCGATCCCTGCCGCGGTGGCGAGCTGCACGAGCGTGGCCGAGACGGCGTTGGCGGACGGCAACTGGGCCGGGACGACGTCGGCGTACTGGACCGAAGCGTAGGCTGAGAACCCGATCGAGCGGAACGCCCCGCTGGCCACCAGCACGGCGACAATCAGCGGCTCCGGCGTGCCGGCGTCGAGCAGCGCGCACAGCGCAAATGTGGCCGCCGACGCCAGCGACGCGAACACCAGAACCGGCTTGAACCCGAAACGCCGGATCAGGGGCGTCGTCGCGGGCTTGATCCCAATGTTCCCCACGAATACGGCGGACACCATCGCTCCGGCGCGCAGCGGGTCCCAGCCGAAACCGGCCTGGAACATCAGCGGCAGCAGGAACGGCACGGCGCTGATGGTCAGCCGGTACACAAAGCCTCCCGTCGCCGTCGCCCGGAACGTCCGCGCGCCGAGGACAGACAGATTGAACAGCGGCGTGCTGGTCCGCCGCATCCAGCCCACGGCCGCGGCCAGGAACAACAGGCCCACCACGATCCCGGCTGCCGCGAGCAGTCCCGCGTCCCGGCCGCCCGTCAATTCCAGACCGACCAGCACGGAACCGACCCCAAGCGTGGTCAGGGCCAGGCCCAGCCAGTCGAGGCGCCTGGTGCGGTCGCCGCCCACTGTGGGGACCAGGCGCAACGCGGCCAGGAACGCCGCCAGGCCAAGGGGGAGGTTGACCAGGAAGATCCAATGCCAGGACAGGTAGGTGGTGAGCGCACCACCCACGAGCGGAGCCAGGACCGGTGCCAGCAGCCCGGGCCACACCAGGAAAGCGGTGGCCCGCAGCAGGTCCTTCTTCGGGGTTCCGCGGAGCACCACCAGCGTGCCCACCGGCACCATCATCGCGCCGCCAGCACCCTGCAGGACACGGCTCAGGGTCAGCATGGTCAGATCCTGGCTGAGCGCGCACAGCAGTGATGCCGCCGTGAAGATGGCAATGGCGAGGCAGAAGACCCGCCGCGCGCCGAGCCGCTCCGCCAGCCAGCTGCTGAGCGGGATGCCCATCGCCACCGTCATCAGGTAGGCCGTCATGGTGATGTTCACGTCGGCGGCCGGCACCGAGAAATCGGCGGCGATGCTGGGGATAGCCGTGGTCAGGACGGTGCCGTCGAGGAATTCCATGAAGAACGTCGCGGCCACCAGCAGGGCCAACCGCGGGCTCCAGCTGTCCGCGGCGGTGACGGTGCTGCCGGAAGAGTCCTTCACGCGGGCGTCCTCGTCAGGTTCACGCACGGCGGAGCGGCGGTTCAGATTCCAGCACTGCCATGGCGGCGTTGTGCCCGCCGATGGCACTGACGGCACCGCCGCGCCGGGCGCCGGAGCCGCAGAGCAGGATCTGCGGGTCATCCGTCGCCACGCCCCAGCGGCGCGCCGGGGTGTCCAGCGGTTCGCCATCCTCCACGAACGGCCAGTCGAGGCCGCCGTGGAAGATGTTGCCGCGGGGCATGCCGACGGCGCGTTCAATGTCCAGGGTGGTTTTGGTTTCGATGCAGGGCCGCCCGTCCGGACCCGTCAGGAGCAGATCCTCGATGGGCTCGGCCAGGACGGAGTTCAGGGATGCCAGGACGGCTGCCTGCAGTTCGGCGCGCCGGTCCTCGTTGTTCTCCGCCGTGACCAGCCGGTCCGGGACGTGCAGGCCAAATACGGTCAGCGTCTGCGCGCCGGCGGCCTGCAGTTCCGGGGACAGGATGCTGGGGTCGGTCAGCGAATGGCAGTAGATTTCGCACGGCAGCGGCGAGGGCAAGGCTCCGGCCGCGGCGGTGCGGTAGGCCGCGTCGAGTTGGGACCACGTCTCGTTGATGTGGAACGTCCCGCCGAAGGCGGCCTCCGGGCTGACGGATCCGTCCAGCAGCGCCGGGAGCCGCTTGAGCAGGAGGTTGACCTTCACCTGGGCGCCCTCGCGGCGATTGTTCGGATTTCCCGCGGCGTCGTTGGCTGCCGCGGGGGAACCGGCGCTGCCGGGTTGTCCGCCGGGCTGTCCTCCGGGCTGCGGGCTGCGCAGCCTGTCAAGGACGGCCGGCGCCACATTGGACAGGACCCACGGGGCGGTCGCCGTGTGGTCCTGTCCCTCATGGCGGTAGCCCACCACGCCGCCGGGCATGACGGCCGTGACGTCCGCCGAGGTCAGGATGGTCGCGCCGGCCTCGAGTGCGGCCCGCTCAAGCTCGCCGGACACCGCTCCCATGCCGCCAACGGGCACGTCCCAGTCGCCTGTCCCGCCGCCGATCAGGTGGTACAGGAAGCAGATGTTCTGCTGCAGGTCCTTGTCGTCAGCCCGGGCGAAGGTGCCGATCAGCGCATCCGTCAGGACCACGCCGCGGACCAGGTCGCTGCCCAGTTCCCTGCTGATGGCCTGCCCGATGGGGTGTTCGATCATGGCCTCCCACGCCTCGGCAGCCCCGGCCCGGGCGGCCAGGGACCGCGCTTCGGAGCGCGGCAGCAGCGGCGAGGTCATGGTCGGCCACAGGGCTTCGGTGAGCTTCCGGCAGGCGGCGTAGAACGCGGTGAAAGCGCGGAACTCGCCGTCGGGAGCGCCGACGGCGGCGAACGAGGCGGCGGTGGCAGCCTCGTCCCCGTTGTCCACCAGCAGGGCCCGGCTGCCGTCCGCGGGATCCGGTGTGTAGGAGGAGTAGCGCCGCCGCGCCAGCGTGATGCGCAGGTCCAGGTCCTCGATGATCTGGCGGGGCAGGAGGCTGACGAGGTAGGAGTAGCGCGAGAGGCGCGCGTCGACGCCGTCGAACGCGTGTGCGGACACCGCGGCCCCGCCGGGGTGCTCCAGCTTTTCCAGGACCAGGACGTTGCGCCCTGCCTTGGCCAGGTACGCGGCCGCGGCCAGGCCGTTGTGGCCGCCGCCGACGATGATGGCGTCAAATTYCTTGTTGCTCGACGTGGGGTTGCTCGACATGGGCCTATCCTGCCACCCGGGTCCGCCGCCGGGCGCGCGGCGTCCGGCCACCGGACGGGGCGGGCTTGCTGCCGACCGTGCCGTCGCGGCGTTGCTCGAGCCTCTCGGGTGCAGATCAGGGCGGATGAACGACGCCGATCCGCCCTGATCTGCCCGGGAGAAGGCTCGGCGCGTACGAGGCAGGCTCCGGACCCTATGCGCCCGGGAACGCAAAAGACCCCGGTCCGAGGACCGGGGCCAAACGCGGAGACGGGGGGATTTGAACCCCCGGTGGAGTTGTGCCCCACACTTCATTAGCAGTGAAGCCCATTCGGCCGCTCTGGCACGTCTCCAATTGCTAATAACTAGCCAACCAAGGATACGCAGAAGGTGCCACGCAGTGCAAAACGGCCCGCCCCAGGCAATGCGGAGTCACCCGCGGCCCATCCGGAGGACCTCCATGGACCGGAAGTGACCCCGCTTTGCCGGGCGCCGTCAGGAGTTCGGGATCAGTCCTCCCGGCCGGCCAGGGCACGCCACAGGAAGTGCTGGCTGCGGCTCTGCAGGGCCGCCGCCTGSCGGTTGTCCGAGGCKCCSGCGTGGCCGCCCTCSAGSGCCTCGTGGAACCAGACGTTGGGGATGCCCATGGCCTGCATGCGGGCYGCCATCTTSCGGGCCTGSACCGGRCCCACCCGGTCATCCGAGGTCGCCGTCCAGATGAAGGTCTCCGGGTAGTCCACGCCGTCCCTGAGCAGGTGGTAGGGCGAGAACGTCCTCAGGAACTCCCACTGCTCGGGGACATCGGGGTCGCCGTATTCGCCAATCCAGGAATAGCCCGCGGAGAGTTTGGTGTACCGGCGCATGTCCAGGAGCGGGACCCCGCAGGACACGGCGCCGAACAGTTCCGGGTACTGCGTGAGCATGTTGCCCACCAGCAGCCCGCCGTTGGAGCCGCCCACGCAGCCGAGCCGCTCCCGTGATGTGACACCGCGGGAGATCAGGTCCTTCGCCACGGCGGCGAAGTCCTCGTAGGCGCGGTGGCGCTTGCCCTGCAGCGCGGCCCGGTGCCAGGCCGGCCCGTACTCGCCGCCGCCGCGAATGTTCGCCACCACGTAGACGCCGCCGCGGCGGTGTGGGGTCTCACCCTCGGCTCCGCCGGACTCCGCCGTGCGACGCTCCAGCCACGCCCGGCCGATCGCGCCGCTGTACGCCGGGGTTCGCGAAATCTCGAAGCCGCCGTAGCCGGACAGCTGCGTCGGGTTCTGGCCGTCCAGCACCAGGTCCTTGGCGGCGACCTGGAAGTACGGAACCTTGGTGCCGTCGCTGGACACCGCGAAGTGCTGCTGGACTTCGTAGTCGGCCTCGTTGAAGAACGACGGCGCGGTCCGGATCACCTCGTGCGTGCTGGTTACGCCAGCCCCGGAGTCACCGGTGCGGGCGAGTGTCCCGCGGGTCAGGGTGGTGGGCGTCGTGAAGCCGGTGGCCACGAGCCAGAAGTCGTTCCCCGCGCCCGGCGCCTCGCCCTCGGCCACCGAGGCGGCGCCGCCGGTGCCGTCGTCGTCCGAGCCTTCGGCGTCGTCTTCGTCATCCACCGCGAAGGCATTGACGTCGTGCAGGGGCGGGCAAGCGTCCAGCACCGTGGCATCCCACGCGGTGTCCGTTCCCGGGCGCCGCGGATCCAGGACGTGGATTTCCGAGGACACGTCCCGGAGCAGGTTCAGCAGCAGGAAGTCCCGCGTCCAGCTCCAGGACTGCAGGGACGTGTGCGGATCCGGGGTGAAGAGCACGGCGAGGTCCCGGGAGCCGGCCAGGAAGTCCTCGAACCCGGCCGCGAGCAGGGAACCGGCCGGGTGCGTGGTGCCGTTGACGGTCCAGTCGCGCTGCGGGCGGAACAGCAGCCATTCGCGGTGTGAGCTCAGGTTCACGTCTGCGGGCACGTCAAGCTGCACCCATTCGCCGTCGCGCAGCACGGAGGTGTTCTTCTCGAAGAAACTGATCCAGTCGACGGCAAAGGTGCGCTCGAAGCCCGGAGTGGAGTCGTGCGCCACGATCGCCATCATGTGGTCCTCGGGAATGTCGAACAGCTGCTCGGCCTGCGCCAGGGACTCTCCGCGGCGCAGCTTCACCCCGGTCCGCGCGTACGACGAAGTGGTCCGCGGCAGGCCCTGCGCGGTAGTGGCGACCAGCAAGGTGTCCGCGTCCAGCCAGGAGGCGTTGCCCTTGCCGGTGGGCAGATCGAAGCCGCCGTCGGCCGGATCCACAAAGCTGCGCGCCTCGACGTCGAACTCCCGGTGGCGGTTGGCGTCACCGCCGTCGGGGGAGAAGGCCAGCAGGGCACGGCGGTGGGGTTCGCCCGGGGCCGGGCGGAGGAAGTTGGCGCCGTGGAAGACCCAGTCGTGGCCCTCGGCGGCGGCGAGGGCGTCGACATCGAGCAGCACATCCCACGCGGGGGTCCCGGCCCGGTAGCTGTCCCAGCTGGTGCGCCGCCACAGGCCCTTGGGGTTCTCGCGGTCCTTCCAAAAGTTGTAATACCACTCGCCGTGCTTGCCCACCATGGGGATCCGGTCGGTGGAGTCGAGGACCTCCCGGATTCGGCCTTCCAGGTCGGCGTACTCGGCGTCCTCGAGGAGCTCCTCGGTGCGGGCATTCTGYTCACGGACCCATGCCAGCTGTTCCTGGCCGTAGATGTCCTCCAGCCAGATGTTCTCGTCAACAGGTTCGGGGGAAATCCCTCCAGTCGGGAGGGCGCCGGTGGCGTGGCCGGACGCGGACGGGTGATCAGCTTCTGTGGTGGTCATTTTTCAATCCAAGAACATCGATGCGGCAGTAGCAAGTCACGCGGGCGTCAAACCGGCAGCCGGGATGCCGATACGCTGGATGCCGTGGGCATATCGCGAAGCATCCGGACGGCAGTGATAGGCGCCGGTCCCCGGGGCACGAGCGTGCTGGAACGGCTCCTCGCCAACTGGGCCTCCGCCGGCTCCGCGGGAACCCTGCACATCGACGTGATCGACCCGTACCCGGCGGGCCCGGGGCGCGTCTGGCAGCCCGGACAGTCGCGGCTGTACCTGATGAACACACAGTCCTTCTATCCCACCGTGGTCCCCGAGGACCCGGAGCTCGCTCCGCCCCTGGCCGGGCACACGTTCGACCAATGGCGCGAACTCCAGCAGAATCACCCGCAGCCATCACTCACTGAGGAGGAGCGCGACGAGGTGGCCAGGCTCGGAGAGGCGGACTTCCCCAGCCGGGCCCTGTACGGCCGTTACCTGCGGTCCACCCTCGAGGAACTGCTCACCGTCCTGCCGGCGGGCGTCACCGTGGACTTCCATCTGGCGACGGCGGCTTCCGTCCGCCACTCCGCCGCGGAGCCTGCTGACCCGGCGGCCGCCCCGGGGGTCCCGGGGGAAAGTTCGGTGCGGTTCGACGTCGTCCTCGAGGACGGCACGGTGCTTACCGTCGACTCCGTGGTGCTGGCCATGGGCCATCTCGACGCGCGGTTGAACGCCGAACAGCGGGAGCTGCGCACCGCCGCGGAGGAACTCGGGCTCCTGTACGTGCCGCCCGCGGCGCCCGCCGACGTCGACTGGTCCGTGGTGCCGGCCGGAAAGCCTGTCCTGGTGCGCGGCATGGGCCTGAACTTCTTCGACGTGATGGGACAACTGACGGAGGGGCGCGGCGGCCGGTTCCTTGCCAGCGAAAGCAGCGGTGAACTGACGTATGAGCCGTCCGGCCGCGAACCACTGATCATCGCTGCCTCACGCCGCGGAACGCCCTACCGGGCGAAGGCGACCCTCACCGGCTACTATCCCGGCGCGGTCCAGCTGCGGTACTGCACCGAGCAGGCGATCGCGAAGTTCGCCGACTCCGGAATCCGGCCGTCATTCGACCACGACCTCTGGCCGCTCCTGCACCGGGACGCGATCTGGGCCTACTACTCCACGCTCGCTTACTCGCAGCCCGATGCCATCCTGACCGGCCCGTCCGAGTTCCTGCGCGCCCTGGAAGAGTCCCTTCGGCCGCACGCGCATTCAACCGGAAAGTGGGAAACCGCCGCGGATTCGGTGATCGCCGTCCATGTCCGGGACACCAGCCGCCTGGACCTGCCCGGCCTCGCGGCGCCCCTGGCCGGGCGTTCGTTTGGCTCCCGTGCTGAACTGGACGCCGCCGTCGTGGACTACCTGCTCGACGACGCGCGGCGCTCTGCACTCGGCGAGGACGACCCCGTGAAGATGGCGATCGGCGCCCTGCACCACGGCCGGGCCGTGCTCAAGACCGCTGTAGCCGACAGCGGCATCACGGACGAATCCTGGGTCGCGGGCCTCCGGGGCTGGTTCGAATCCTTCGTGGAGGGCCTGGCGAGCGGCCCGCCGGCGCTGCGTGCTGCCCAGCTCGCGGCGCTGGCTCGGGCGGGGGTCGTGCGTTTCGTGGGTCCGGACCCCAAGTTTGGCGTAGATCGCCGGGCCCGGAAGTTCACCGCTGCATCGCCCTGGGTGGGCGGCGGAGCCGAGGAAAACGCCGGCGAAGAGTCGGAGGATGCCGGCACGTATGGTGCGGGACGTGACTCCGTTGGCGTGGGCGCTGCGGGTGTGGGTTCCGGGAGTCCTGCGGTAAGTGCGGTCGCCGCGGGCGCCGCCGGCATACTGAGCGCCGGCATCCTTAGCGCCGGTGCGCGGGGCGCCGGACCGGCGAGGGCACGGACGGAGAATGCCGTGCCGGGTGCCGTGTCCGCGGCAGCGATGATCGAGGCGCTGGCACCGGCCAACCGGGTGGCCGTCAACTCCGCGCCCCTGCTGGAACAGCTTCTCGCCGAAGGGCTGGTGCGGCCGCGCCTCATGATGACCGTGGAGGGAACCCCGGTGCAGACCTCCGGGCTGGACGTCATCGCCCATCCGTATCGTCCCCTGGGGGCCAACGGGTCCGTGACCCGGGGTCTGTATGTGCTCGGGCTCCAGCTCTCCGCCACGCAATGGGGCACAGCAATCGCCGCCGAGGCCCTGCCGAAGTCGGGCCCCGTCTACCGCAGCGGCCAGCGGACCCTGCGCGACGCTGACGAGATCGCCCGCGACATCCTGGCCAGCTAACCCGCCCCCGCTCCGCCCGCCTGCCAGTCTCTGAACAATGGGCATGTGCCGTGGCCCGCGCGTCCCGGAAGAATGGACATGCCCTCCCGTGGGGCCGGGCGGTGGACTGGTGGTGCTTATGTCCAGTGCTGCGGGCCAGGGGAGGGCATGTCCAGTGGTGGGGACTAGAGCGTCCGGGCTACGGCATCAGCCCTTGAGGCACTTCTGGTACTGGATCCACGCGATCGAGTACCTGATCCAACCGAAGACGTCGTACCACTTCTTCGGCGGGACCGGTGCGGTGCACTTCGGCGGGACGGGCGTGCTGGCCGCGACCTTCACCTCCGCCTTCACTACCGTGCCGGATTCGACGGCGGTGAGCACCAGCGTGCCAGTGCCGGCGGCGGCTCCGGCGGGAGCCAACACGCTCACCGTGGCGGCCCCGGCGGACACCGGAACCGTGCCGAGGGACGTGACCTTACCCGCGGCATCGGTGAACTCGGCGCGCAGGGTGGCGTTCGCCGGGCTGCCCAGCGAGGTCAGGTCCAGCTTCGAGACGGCCAGGTTCATGGATTCCCCGCCCTTGACCTGTGCCGCCGTCGTGTTCACAACGGCTACCGAGCGGCGGGCGAAGTCGGGCGAGACGGGGTTGTGGGTCTGCAGGTACTTGATCCACGCGTCGCGGTCCACGAGCCCGGAGTCCTTGGTGCCGGCGCCTTCCTTGAAGATGCGGAAGTTGTCACCACCGGTGGCCAGGAAGTTGAACGTCCCGATCCGGTAGGACTTTGCCGGGTCGATCAGTGCACCGTTGACCCGGATCGAGGTGATCCGGTCGCCGGCGGCGCGGGCGGCGTCGTAGGTGTAGTTCACGTTCTTGGACAGGCCCAGCTGCTGGTACGCACGGCTGGGAACCGTGCCGTCGGGGTTGGTCTGCCACTGCTGCTCCAGCAGGGTCTTGAACTGCGCACCCGTGAGGGACGTGGTCCACAGATTGTTCACGAACGGCAGCACTGCGTTGGCCTCGGCGTAGGTGATGGTGCCGTCCGGTGCGTAGTACAGCTCGTTGCGCAGACCGCCCGGATTGACGACGCCGATTTCGGCGGCGCCGAGCTCCGGCGCCTTCAGCGCATCCACCAGGGAGTCCGCCACCAGGTTACCGAGGGTGGACTCGCTGGACCGGTCGTCGCGCACGGACGGGGAGCCGGCGAACGCCGTCGTGATGTCCGCCGTGACCTTGCCGACCGGCTGGTTGCCGACCACGGCGGCGTCGGCCAGGGCCTTGTCCACGATGGTCTTGACGGCCGCGACCCGGGGGTACTGCGCCACAAGATCGGCCGCGGGCTGCGCGGCACTCGTGGTGCGCTGGACGTTGCCGGCCTTGTACCCGGTCACCGACATCGTCTTGGTGTCGATGGTCAGCTGGATCTGGCCGATGAACTCGCCGTAGTTTCCGGTCTGGACGATCGGGCGGGTCTTCCCGGTGGGCTGGCCTGCCGGATCCAGGACCGGGGCGTCCCAGGAGTACTGCTTGTGCGTGTGGCCGTTGAAGATCGCGGCAACATCAGGGGTGACCTTCTGGACCATCTTGGCGAAGGGGCCGCCGGCAGCGATCTCCTGCTCCAACGTGGCGCCGTCGGGCGCGCCGGATCCGGCGCCGTCGTGGTTCTCCACAATGATGACGTCGGCGAGCTTGTCCGCCTTTATCTTCGCCGCGACCCGGTTGATGGCGTCGACAGGGTCACCGAACTCAAGGTCCGCGATGCCCGAGGGCGTGACCAGGGAGGGCACTTCCTGCGTGACGGTGCCGATCACGGCCACCTTCACACCGTTCATGTCCAGGACCGTGTACTCGGGCAGGACCGGTGTGGTGGTGCCCTTCGTGTAGACGTTGGCGCCCAGGTACGGGAATTTGGCGTTAGTCCCGCCCGCGGTGACGCGGTCGCGCAGGTCAGCCCAGCCGCCGTCGAACTCGTGGTTGCCCACCGCGGACGTGCGCAGCTCCAAGGCGTTCAGCACGTCGATGGTCGGCTGATCCTTGGCCATGGCCGAGGCGAACAGTGAGGCGCCGATGTTGTCGCCGGCCGAAATAAACGCCGTGGCGCCCGGAGCCGCGGCCGCACGCAGCTTCTCGATGGTCCCCGCGAAGAACACGGTGTTGGAATCGATGCGGCCGTGGAAGTCGTTGATGCCCAGGAAATTCAGTTCCACGCTGGCCGGAGTAACGGGCAAGTTCAAGCCCACCACCACCGGATCATGGTCGCTCGCCCGGAACTGGTCCGCAGCGTAGTAGTCGGTGACATTGTTGTTGTAGCGGCTGTACTCCAGCGCCACGGATTCCACGGAGTTGATGTTCCAAATGTCCGCGCCGGTGACAGCGGCGTTGGCCGCCGGCGAGGCGAGGATGTGGTCCAGCGAGCCCACAAGGCCGCCGAAGAGGTAGGAATGCTTGGCGGATCCGTCGGCGTTTTTGGCCTTCTCATCCTGGTTGACGTACCCGGCGCCCGTGAGGACGTTGAGCGGGTCCTCCTTGGCGTAGGAGTTGAAGTCGCCGATCAGGAAGACCTTGTCCGTGCCCTTGGACTTCTGCAGTTCGTCCGAGAACGCCAGCAGTGACTTGGCCTGGGCGGTGCGGGCCAGGTTCGAGGCGCCCTGGCCCTTGTCGGTGTCATCCGGCGTGGCGGCGGAGCCCTTGGACTTGAAGTGGTTGGCGATCGCGATGAACTTCTTGTCATCGGAGGCGCCCACGGGCTTGAAGACCTGGGCCATCGGCTTGCGGGCGCTGGCGAAGGCGACCGTGTCGTTGTGGATGATGGATTCGCCGACTGGTTCGGCGGCGGCCTTTTTGTAGATGAACGCGGTGCGGATCATGTCCTCGTCGGCCAGCGGGGGCGCGTTGGCGGGCGTGCGGACGTAGTCCCAGATCCCGGGGGTGGCGATGTTCAGCGCATCCACCAGCTTGGCGAGGGCGTCGTCCCGGGTCTTGCCGAACTGGGCCGAGTTCTCGACCTCCATCAGTGTGACGACGTCGGCCCTGGACTTGGAGATGGCGGCGACGATCTTGTCCTGCTGCCGCTTGAGGTTTTCCGCGTTCGCGGCGCCGCGGACGTCGCAGCCGCCCTTGACGGTGATGGAGTTGCCGTCCCGGTCCGGGTAGAACGTGCAGCCCGGAATCTGGTCGCCGGTGGTTGGGAAGTAGTTGAGCACGTTGAAGGAGGCGAGTTTGAGGTTCCCGCCCACGGCGATGGGGGCGTCCGCGCGGGTGGCGCCGAAGCTTGCCGGCTGCACCGTGTCCGCGTTGGCGGCGGTCAGCTGGGTCAGGGGCTGGAACTTCCAGGCGTTGTTCGCGTAGCTGAGCACCACGTTCGTTTTGAACGTCACCGGGGAGCCGACCCGTACGGGGTCCGCCGTGGTCAGGTACGGGAGCACCTGGGCTTTGGTGGCGGAGTCCTTGAGGAAGTTCGTGGTGGCGCCGTCGTCGAGCTTGATGCCGCGGGCGGCGTTCGCCGCTGCCGTGGCGGTGTATTCGGCGGAACCGAACGGTGCGACGGCGGTGGGCTGCTCCAGCGCGGTGGTGCCGCCGGCCAGGCCGATCTCGCCGTACTGGTTCAGCGAGAAGTTGTCCGCCACGGTGACCGGGCCCTGCGGGGTGAGCAGCATGCCTTCGAGGGACTCACGGAAGGCCTCGTCGGCGGGGAGGGCGAAGCCGGTGGCCTTGACCTCGGGCGCGGCCTCGGTGAGCTTCTTCAGATCGGCGGCCGCAGCGACGTTCAGCTGGGTCATGCCGAAGAATTCGCTGACGGCGCCGGTGAGTTCGACGTAGTCGCCGATCCTGACGGAGCCGACCGTGGACGGCGAGTAGACGAACACAGCGTCCGACGCCGCGTGGTTGGCCGGGGTGAGGTCGCCGCCCGTGCCGGGAGTCTGGATGTAGTAGCCGGCGAAGCCGCCGGTGGGGAACGTCGCCGTGACCCTGCCGCGCGTGGTGACCGATGATCCGGCCAGCGGGCTTGCGGCGCCGGTGCCCTGGATTTCGGCGATGGTCTTGCTGGCCGGAGGCGTGCCGGGGTCCACCGGCGGGTCGACCGGCGGGTCGACGGGGCCGGGATCCGCGGCACCGTTGGCGGTCTTCGGCGTGATGGCCGCGTTGAGTGTGAGGTCGGCGGAGTTGTTGTTGGTGTCCGCACCCTTGGTGCGGTTCAGGCTCCTGACGTCGGTGTTGCCCGACGGCGCGGCGGCGGCCTGGGCCTCGAACGTGTTGGACGTGCCGTAGCCGAGCAGGTCCGCGACGTTGGCCTGTTCGATGACCGAGCCTGTCGGCAGCGGGTTGAGGGCGGTGGCCTGTTTGGCCAGCACGATTGTGCCGCCGGCACCGGCCGGGTTGAAGCCGGTGGCGGTGGCGTCCGCGGCGGGAAGGTCGGCGCCGGCCGTGCCGTTGCTGCCGCCCTTGAGCAGGTAGTAGCCCTTGGCGGGGATGCTGCCGGACAGGGCTGCAACGGAGCTCGGCGCCCCCGCACCCGAGGCCGAGCGGTACTGAAGCGACCAGCCCTCGAGTGAGACGGGTGCGTCAGAGCCGTTGTAGAGCTCGACGAACTTGTTTTTAAAGGCCGCGCCGGAGCTTCCGCCGCTGATGTAGGCCTCGTTGATGACCACCGGCGAGGTTCCGGTTGCGGCCGGCGAGGCGTCCGTGGCATTGGCCGGCACGGCCGCCAGCGGAGCCGCTATGAGCGCCGCCGACAGGGCTGTGCCCAGTGCTGTTATCCAGGGTGTTGGTTTCATCCGCTCTAACTCTCATTAGGGTGCCCCGGGTAAAGGGCAGGGTGCAGTGCGTCCGCGGGTTCAGCGGACAGTGGCCGGCCTGAACTCCTGGTCAAGTCGCGCCGGGCCCATCCAAACAGGGGTGAATGAACAACGTGTGGATTAAACGTGCATTCGGCGGGACGTCCCCCAGCGAGACGTGCCGCAGCCATCCCGGAGCGGCTCGAGAGCCCCGGGCAACGGTGACTGGTGATGCGGGTGAGCGGTGTCCGGGTGCCTCCACCGGACGCTCCACAGCAGAATACCGGCCAGTAGCCCTTGTGGAAGGGTCTGGCCGGTATTTTCTACAACAATTTTTGGAATTAGCGGGGCAGGGCTTGCGGCCCTGGCCGGTTATGCGTCGGCGGCGGGCTGAGCTCCCTGGCCGGTGTCGGCCACAATCTTGAACATCGCGCCCGTGGGGTCGGCCAGCGTGGCGAGCCTGCCGAACGGAGTGTCGTCAGGGCCGTCGATCACCTTTGCACCGAGGGACACTGCCTTCTCGATCGTGGTGTCGGCATCCTCAACGGCGAAGTAGACCTGCCAGTTGGACGGGACCTCGGCCGGGAGGTAGGCCGAAGCGTCCATGATCCCGGCCTTGGCGGCCGGCCCGGCACCCAGCGTGGTGTAGCGGAATTCCGGGGTGTCGCTCATGACGTCGGTATCCCAGCCGAAAACGTCCTGATAGAACTTGACGGCGGTGGCGTAATCCTTGGTGTGGAGCTCGTGCCAGGCCGGGGCGCCGGGCTCGGCCGCCAGCTCATAGCCCTTCATTTCGGCCGGCTGCCACACGCCGACGGACGCGCCAGTGGCATCGGCGATCATGGCCATGCTGCCCTGTTCCGGGACATCCATGGGTTGCATGTAGACCTGGCCGCCGTGCTCCGTCGCGGCCTTGACGGTGGCCGCGGCGTCCTCTGAGCGCAGGTACGTGGACCACATGTCCGGCCACGCGCCCTGATCCTCCTGCTTCTGCATCAGGCCGGCCACGGACTTGCCGTCCTTCCAAGCCGTGATGTAGCCGCCGTATTTCTCTTCATCGCCGGTCTGGTACGTCCAGCCAAACAGTGCACCGTAGAACGACTTGGCCTTCTCGGCATCGGAAGTCATGAGGTCGATCCAGCACGGTGCGCCGTTGGAGTGGTCGGGTGTAGGCATGGGAGCTCCTGCTCTCTGTGGCGGCCCCGCCATGTAGGGCGCGGCCGCCGGACTCTGTGTTTGATGGAGACGTGTGATTGGAGAAGGGGTGTTGGAGACGGGGTGGAGACACAGAGAGACTATGACGGGGCACCGACACTTTCAATGGGGCCACCCGTCTGTGGCCGATTTCGTGGACCGTTTGGAGCCGGCTGTTGAGGGCCCCCGCGCCGGGCGCGGTCAGAGCGATGCGTAGAGCTTGCCCGTTGATGTCATCGAGCCGTCCCGGTTGAACATTGCCGAGGTGCCCATCTGGGGGTCGTCGATGGGGCGGACCTTCCAGGCAAACCGTTCCACGAATGGCATTTTGCGCATGCCCACCACGGTTTCGCGCATGAACTTTTCGACCTGAGGGCGGGTGTATTCGCTGCGACGCGTCTTGGTTGCCCTCCAGTCCGAGACCGCGTATTCGGTGACCCAGACCGGCCGCTCATACTTCTCGTGCAGCGCGGCGACTTTCCGCAGGAAGCTGTCCGAGTTCGGCCAGGCATAGCAGTGCATCGTCATGAAATCGACGCGCAGGTTCTCCCGTTTCACCCGCAACATGAACCTATCCAGCCAGGGGCTCGTTGGGCCGACCGTTGCCGGAGATCCCAGTCGTAGCCCGGTGGTCTGCAGCAGCGGCCAGAGCCGGACAGCCTCATCGACGGACATGTTGGCCTGCAGCGGGTGGTCGGGTTCGTTGAAACCGAGGAGGTTCTTGGTTTTCGTTTGGCCCAGCTCCCGGTTCACGTACCCGAGCGCGTCTTGTTCGAGGAGCCGCCGGGCGTCTTTGATCATGGGGACGAAGGGCAGGCCGGTGTACGTCCGGGTGGACTGCCAGGTGTAGTACCAGTCGGCGTTGAGGCCTTTGATCTGCCGGAAGGACACGGCGTCACTGCCGCCGTTTGATGCGCCTTTCAGCGCCAGGGCAGGCGTGGCAGCCTGAGCCGACCCGGCACCGGCAGCGATAGCGCCGGGGACCGCCAGGGCGGCCAGCGGGAGGGTGAGAAATTGTCGGCGTTCCATGTGTTCCTTCATCAGGTCTTGGCCCTTGCCTGGGCCACGCCGCGTGGCGGGCCCGTTCCGGTTCGGGGGCTAGTTTTTGTAGGACGGGTAGCCTGTGCGCAGTTCGGCCAGGGCGGTGGTGTACCGAGCCCCTGCTGCGGCAAACCTGGTGCGGGTGGCCGCGAGTCGGGTTTCGTTGCCTGCTTTTGTCTGGGCGTATTTGGTGCGGAGCGCTCCCGTGCTGGCCTTGAAGTCGGCGACGTCTTTGGCGTGAGCGGCCGCAAGCTCGGCGCGCTTGATGGTGTAGTCAGCCTGGGATTTGGTGTACCCGTCGCGGAGGGCTGCGATCCGCGCGTCCCGGGCGGGGGCTTCCTTGGCGTAGGCGGCTTTGATCCTGGCCCGGGCAGCCTCGTAGTCGACCTTGGACTGGGTGTACCCGACTCCGAGGGCTTCGATGCGGTCGGTCTTGGCCCGGAACTCGCTGTCGTATTTTGCCTTCAGTTGGGCCTTAGCCGCTTCGTAGTCTGCCTTAGATTTGGTGTACCCGTCCCGGAGGGCTTGGATGCGGGCGTCTCTGGCGGGGGCTTCTTTGGCGTACGCCGTCCTGAGGGCGGCGAGTTCAGCTTCGTAGGCGGCGACAGCCTTCGTGTACGTCGCCCTCAGGGCATCCTTGGCGGCCATGGTTGTCGCCGCGGCGTAATCCCTGGCGTAGGCAACTTGCTTGGCGCTGCGCGCCGCCTTGGCCTTCGACACAGCCGCGTCGTAGGCAGCCCTCTTGCTGGCGTAGTTGGCGTTTTCGTTGGCGATGGCCTGGTCGAGGGCTGGCCTCTTGCGGTTATTCGCTTCGGTCAGTGCCGCGATGGCCTTGGAGTAGGCCTTGGTCTTGATGTCGAAGGCAGCTCGTTCGGCAGCAATGGCGGCGTCGAGGGCTGGGCGCTTCTTGTCCTGGGCGGCGCCGAGGTCGTTCAGGGCTTTCGTGTTCGCTGCGGCCTTCTGGGCGTAGGCGGCCTTTTCCGCTTCGAGGGCTTTGTCGAGCGCGGGCCGCTTCGTGCTGTTCGCTTTGGTGAGGGCGGCGATTGCCTCATCGTAGGCCGCGTCCTTGGCGTCGAGGTCGGCTCGCTGGGCGGCGAGGGCCTTGTCCAGGTTGGGCCGGAGGTTCTGTTGGAAGGCGTATTCGCTGGCTTGGTCATCCACGAAGCGCTGCGCGGCGGCCTGGTAGTCAGCGGCCAGGATGGCGAAGGCTGCGTTGTAGGCGGCTTTAGTCATCGGGGCGCCAGCGAGCGCGGCCGCCGTGCGTGCCGGACTGGTTGTGATCGTTTGCGTGGCGGCACTGGCCGCCGGAGCCACCGCCGCGGCACCAAAAGCGAGTGCAAGGCTGAGGCCAAAGATGCTGGTGATGCTGGTGGTGGTCTTCTTCACGAGGCTGATCGTACAGGACCACTTTGCCATTTTTGAGCCAGGATGCTACGGGAGCGTTAAGAATGCGCTGATCTTGCGGAAAACAGGCGACTGCCGGTCACAATTCGGCGTAGGGGCAGGCTGCGGAGACGAGTGAGGCCGGCTGGCGCAATCTTTCGATTGCCTCAGCCGGCCTCTGAACCGGAGACTCTGCATAAGCAAACTCGGCGCTCTCGCGGAAGGTAAGAGATTCGAACTCTTGGTACGGGGTCACCGCACACTGGTTTTCAAGACCAGCTCCATCGGCCGCTCGGACAACCTTCCCTAACGAGTAGTCTTTCATAGGCGGTCGGCTGCCACAAAAACACGCTGCAATTACGGCCGCGTGCAACTCCCCGCCATATTCTGGGGAGTGTTGATAGAACCTGGTGACCGCGGCGAACGTGCGCGGAGCCAGTTAGGAATCGGGAGTACTCCATGAAGGCTGTCTACATCTCAGAGCCCGGCGGACCCGAGGTCCTGGAAGTCCGGGAGGTCCAGGCCCCGGTGGCCGGGCCCGGCGAGGTGCTGATCGACGTCGTGGCCGCGGGCCTCAACCGTGCGGACGTGCAGCAGCGCAGGGGGTTCTACCCGCCGCCCCCGGGTGCCTCCGAGATCCCTGGGCTGGAAGTCTCCGGCAGGATTGCCGGCTTCGGCCCTGGCGTGACCAAGGCGTTCTCCGTAGGGGACAAGGTGGTGGCGTTGCTCGCCGGCGGCGGCTACGCCCAGCAGGTGTCCGTGCCCGCGGGGCAGGTTCTGCGCATCCCCGACGGCGTGGACCTGGTCACAGCGGCATCGCTCCCCGAGGTCGCGGCGACCGTCTATTCCAACCTGATCATGACGGCGCAGCTGCAGCCGGGCGAAACGGTCCTGATCCATGGGGCCACGGGCGGCATCGGCACCATGGCCATCCAGCTGGCCAAGGCCGTCGGCGCCCGGGTGGCCACCACCGCCGGCAATGCGGAGAAGGTCGGCACCGCCCGGGCCTTCCTCGGTGCGGACATCGCCATCAACTACACGGAGGAAGAGTTCCCGGCGAGCCTTCGCGCCCAGAACGGCGGCAAAGGCGCGGACGTCATCCTCGACGTCGTGGGGGCCAAGTACCTCGAGCAGAACATCGATGCGCTCGCCGACTACGGGCGCCTTGTGGTCATTGGGCTGCAGGGCGGCGCCCGGGCGGAACTGGACCTGGGACAGCTGCTGCGGAAACGGGGCGCCATCATCGCCACCGCGCTGCGTCCGCGCCCGGTGGAGGAAAAGACCGTGATCATGAACGCTGTCCGCGACGCCGTGTGGCCGATGCTGACCGACGGCAGGATCAGGCCCCTCGTGGCCAAGACCTTCCCGCTGGAGCAGGTCGCCGCCGCGCACACCTACTTCGATTCCGGTGACCACGTGGGCAAGGTCCTGCTGGTCATGTAGCCGCCGCCCGGCACCAAAACTGCCTTAAACCGCAGGCCACGGGCGACTTATTCCGTCCGGAGCATGCGTTGTTTTGCGGCAGGGGCGGCAACCACGGTAGGTTTGGTCTATACGCGGTATACACGCGTCTTGGGGCGCGTGTATGCTGTGTGGTTTACTGACCTCCGGGAGTATCCCATGTCAATCCGCCACAGTCTCCTCGCCCTCCTGCAGGACCGCCCGCGCTATGGCTATCAGCTCAGGACCGAATTCGAGGACCGCACCGGGTCCTCCTGGCCGCTGAACATCGGGCAGGTCTACACCACCCTTGACCGGCTGGAACGCGACGGTCTGGTCCGCAATGACGGTGGCGACGGCGACGGGCACGTCATCTACAGCATCACCCCGGCCGGCCAGGCTGAAGTCAGCGACTGGTTCGCGGCCCCCGTGTCCCGCACGATTCCGCCCCGGAATGAGTTGGCCATCAAGCTCGCCCTCGGCCTCACGATTCCCGGGACCGACGTCGGCGCCATCATCCAGGCCCAGCGGGCCGTCTCCGTCCGTGCGCTGCAGGAGTACACCAAGTCGCGCCGCGACACGGCCGCGCTCCAGCGCCCCGCCGACACCGCCAGGCTCCTGGTGCTGGACTCGCTCATCTTCCAGACCGAGGCCGAAGTGCGCTGGCTGGACCTCTGCGAGGCCCGCATGATGCAGCTCAGCAACCTCCAGAGGTAACCGGCCGACCGCTCGTCGCGTCATCCCCGCCGCCTGGCGCACGACCCGCCTTCAGCTCGCGGCCGCATTGGTAGGGTGCGTGGGGCAGTTCTGTACCGGTGGGCTGCCCGGCTGGGTTTCTCAAGGAGGAGACATGGGCACAATGCCAGATGGCACACAACGCGACAGCACCAACAACACCACGAACAACACCACTCTCGGCACCGCGCAGCTCGAGGACCGGATCGATCCGGACCCGGCACTCCCGCCAACCTCGGTGGACGAGTCGGTCCGCGAGGCCGAGGACCGCACCTGGACGCCCGCCAAGATCGGGCTGTGGGCGGCCATCGCACTGCTGGGCGGCGTCGCCTGGTTCATGCTGGCGATCGTCCGTGGCGAGACCGTCAACGCCATCTGGTTTGTGTTCGCCTCGGTCTGCACGTACCTGATCGGCTACCGCTTCTACTCCAAGGTCATTGAGCGCTACCTGCTCAAACCCAACGACCGCCGCGCCACCCCGGCCGAGTACAAGGCCGACGGAAAGGACTACGTCCGCACGGACCGCAACGTCCTGTTCGGCCACCACTTCGCCGCCATCGCCGGCGCCGGACCCCTCGTTGGCCCGGTCATCGCCGCTCAGATGGGCTACCTGCCCGGCACGATCTGGATCATCATCGGCGTCGTCCTTGCCGGCGCCGTCCAGGACTATCTCGTCCTGTTCTTCTCCATGCGCCGCGGCGGCCGTTCCCTGGGCCAGATGGCCCGCGAGGAACTCGGCGTGATCGGCGGCACCGCCGCCCTCATAGCGACGTTGCTCATCATGGTGATCATCGTCGCCATCCTGGCCCTGGTGGTGGTCAACGCCCTCGGCGAAAGCCCCTGGGGCGTCTTCTCGGTAGGCATGACCATCCCGATCGCGCTCTTCATGGGCGTGTACCTGCGCTACATCAGGCCGGGCAAGGTCATGGAGGTCTCGCTCATCGGCTTCGTCCTGCTCATGGCCGCCATCGTCGGCGGCGGCGCTGTGGCAGGGACCGAATGGGGGGCCGCGTTCTTCCACCTGGACAAGGTCACCATCGCGTGGGGCCTCATCGTCTACGGCTTCATCGCGGCCATCCTCCCCGTCTGGCTCCTGCTGGCCCCCCGCGACTACCTCTCCACGTTCATGAAGATCGGCGTGATCGTGATGCTGGCCCTGGCCATCATTGTGGTCCGCCCCGAGATCACAGTGCCGGCGTTCAGCGAGTTCGCCGGCCGCGACAACGGTCCGGTCTTCTCCGGCGCCCTGTTCCCGTTCCTGTTCGTCACGATCGCGTGCGGCGCCCTGTCCGGGTTCCACGCCCTGATCGCCTCCGGCACSACGCCGAARCTGATCGAGAAGGAACGCCAGACSCGCCTGATCGGCTACGGCGGCATGCTSATGGAATCCTTCGTSGCCATCATGGCSCTCGTGGCSGCMATCTCSATYGACCGCGGCATCTACTTCGCCATGAACGCCCCCGTAGCGCTGACCGGCGGGACCGTCGAGACCGCGGCCGCATGGGTCAACGGCCTGGGCCTGTCCGGGGTCAACATCACCGCCGGGGATCTCGCGCAGACGGCCAAGGACGTGGGGGAGCAAAGCATTGTGTCCCGCTCGGGCGGCGCGCCTACGCTCGCCGTCGGCCTGGCCCACATCATGCAGCAGTTCATCGGCGGCACCGCGATGATGGCCTTCTGGTACCACTTCGCCATCATGTTCGAGGCTCTCTTCATCCTCACAGCCGTCGACGCCGGCACCCGGGTTGCCCGCTTCATGCTGCAGGACTCGATCGGCAACTTCGTCCCGAAGTTCAAGGAACACTCCTGGCGTCCGGGTGCCTGGCTCTGCACCGCCGTCATGGTGGCGGCCTGGGGCGCGGTCCTGATCATGGGCGTCACCGACCCACTGGGCGGCATCAACACGCTGTTCCCGCTGTTCGGCATCGCCAACCAGCTGCTCGCGGCCATCGCCCTCTCGGTCTGCCTGGCCATTGCCGCCAAGCGCACCGCCCGGAAGTACCTGTGGATCGCGGCCGTGCCCCTGGCGTTCGCCGCCGTCGTGACCATCACGGCGAGCTTCTACAAGATCTTCTCGCCCGTTCCGGCGGTGGGCTACTTCGCCAACAACGCAGCCTTCGCCAAGGCACTGGCGGACGGCAAGACCTCCTTCGGAACGGCCAAGACACAGGCCGCCATGGAGGCCGTGGTCCGCAACACCATGATCCAGGGGTGGCTGTCCATCATCTTCGTTGTGCTGAGCATCATCGTCATCATCACAGCGGTCATGGCGACCATCAAGGCCCTGCGGAACACCGCCGCAGGGCTCCCCAACGCCGAGCACGAAGACCCCGCCCGGGCCTCCCGCGTCTTCGCCCCGGCAGGGTTTGTTCCCACAGCAGCGGAACGCGAACTCGTGACCGAGTGGAACAGGCTCCCGGCCGGCGAACGGCTCGAAAAGTCCGGACACCACTGATGCGGAGCCGGACATGAACGCGGTACTCGCCGGGTTCCGCGGATTTGCCGGGTACCTCAGCGGAGTCCTCGGCGCCGATGCCTACAAGAAATACCTGCAGCACCACGAGGCCTCCGGCCACACCAGCCCGCCCCTGACCGAGCGGGAGTTCTGGCGTGACCGGACTGACCGCCAGGACACCCACCCGCAAGGGCGGTGCTGCTGAGCGGTGTTGCTGAGCGGTGCTGCCGGGCCGGCGCCGCTGCCTTACGGTCACTCGATGGCTGACGCCGGGCGGACTGTGGTGAGCGCGTCGCGCCGCCTGACCTGCGAAAAAACCGGACACCCGCCCGGGTCCGGGGGAGCGGAGCCGTCGGATACAAACGTGTCCGACGGCGCCCTCCGCTTCCAGCGGACGCCGGCACCGCGCCGCCTGACGCGTGAGAGTATGAAGCCATGAGCGATCAGCATGACACTCAGCCCGGCGCCCAAACTGCCGACGACGTGCCCGTCGAAGGCACGCCCGTGAACGACGGACGGCCGCTGACCGGAGCGCCCCTGGCTTCATCCGCGGCGCCGGCCGCCCGCGCCGGCGGATCCGGGCCGGTGCCCAGGCCGCCCCGGGGGAGCGAACTGCAGGATCTGGTGGACCAACCCGCGAAGGTCATGCGGATCGGCACGATGGTCAAGCAGTTGCTGGACGAAGTGAAGTCCGCCCCGCTGGACGACGCGGCCAGGGGCCGGTTGGCTGAAATCCACGAGCGTTCCATCAAGGAACTCGAGGATGGCCTCGCCCCGGAGCTCGTCGAGGAGCTCGAACGGATCACCCTTCCCTTTCCGGAAAATGCCACCCCCTCCGACGCGGAACTCCGGATAGCCCAGGCCCAGCTGGTCGGCTGGCTCGAGGGGCTCTTCCATGGAATCCAGACGGCCATCGCGGCGCAGCACGCCGCCAGGGAGCATACGTACGCCCAGATGCAGCTGCGCCAGCTGCCGCCCGGAACCGTGATCGCCCCGGGCGTCATCATCGGCGAGAACGGCGAACCGGTCCGCGCCGCAGCGCCCCGTCGTGGCGCGGATCCCTCGCAGCCCCCCGAACCCGTCGACCCGGACCACGGTCCCGGCCAGTACCTCTAGCGCCACCTTGGGCTTCTTCAGCGCAGCGCGGCAAGGCCGCAGGGACGACGTCGAACTTGGCAAAGGGCTTTGGCGGCGCGCCCATGACCGGTTCAACCGCGGACTCGACCGCTACCACCAGGTCCTCGAGGGGTTCGAGGACGAGGAGCCTTACGGAGAGCTCGTCGACATCGCCAACGAGCTCTCGGCGCTCGCGCCCCGCGTCCGGCAGGTCTGCGCGGAGGCCCAGCGGCGCTTTCCCAGCAACGGATTGGACATCCCTGGCCCGCTGGCAGGTGTCCACCGTGCCCTGTCGACGGCAGGCAATTCCCTCGCCATGACCGCCGAGGCGGCCGCGATGCTCCGCCTCGCTGTTGGGCCCGTCCCGGCCGGTGCCGCCTCCGTGCGGCGGCGCGCTGAGGCCGTTGTAGAGCAGGTCCACGACGCCGAGCGGCGGCTTGCGGAGGCTGCCGGCGGCGGTCCGACACCAACCTGAGCGGCGGTCCGCACATCACCGCGCCGGTGATGGCTGCTCCGGCATTGCAGGCGCCGGCGGCGTTGGCGCTGCATTCCAGATACTTCCCGGTATTCCCGGTTACGCGCCTAGCTTAGCTTCGCCCGGACGCTGGCCGGACGGCGCCGAAGTTGGCAGGATACTTATATGACTTTTTCACCGGAACTGACTTTCAATGACGGCAACACCATCCCCCAGCTCGGATATGGGGTGTGGCAGGTTGAAGACGACGTGGCCGAAAAGGTGGTTGTCCAGGCGTTTGAGGCTGGCTTCCGCCACATCGACACGGCAAAGATCTACGGCAACGAAGCAGGCGTGGGCCGCGCCATTGAGCGCTCCGGCCTCAAGCCCGAGGAAATTTTCATCACCACCAAGCTGTGGAACGCGGACCAGGGCTACGAATCCACCCTGAAGGCGTTCGAAGAATCCATGGAGCGCCTGGGCCTGGAGACCCTGGACCTGTACCTGATCCACTGGATGCAGCCCAAGCAGGACAAGTACGTTGACACCTGGAAGGCCCTCATCGAGCTCCAAAAGCAGGGCCGGGTCAAGACCATTGGCGTCTCCAACTTCACCAAGGAGGGTCTGCAGCGCCTGATCGATGAGACCGGCGTGGTTCCGGCCATCAACCAGATTGAGCTGCACCCGTTCTTCAGCCAGGCTGAACTGCGCGAATTCAACGCTTCCAAGGGCATCCTCACCCAGGCCTGGTCGCCGCTGGGCCAGGGCGGCGAGCTCCTCGAGAGCCCGGTCATTTCCCAGATTGCCAGCAAGCACGGTGTCACTCCGGCCCAGGTTGTCATCGCCTGGCACCTGGCCATCGGCAACGTGGTCATCCCGAAGTCGGTGACCGAGTCCCGGATCCGCGAAAACTACGCGGCCCTGGACGTGACCCTGGACGAGACCGACATCCAGGCCATCAACGGCCTGGACCGTTCGGCCGAGGATGCCGGACGGATCGGCCCGGACCCGGCCGTCTCTGACTTCGCCTAGGCAACAATTCCAAGACGCCGGCAGCGCGGTTCCATTGCCGCCTTCATGACCAGTTCGGCGTCACCGGCAGCGGCCGGCTGAGCCAGCCGGCGTTCGCACAGGGCCTTCACCCCCGCACGGGGTGGAGGCCCTGTGTGCGTCCGGCCCATCCCCATACGCGGCGACCATGACGCCCAGAGAGGCGTCTGTCGGACGCCGCCTCGCAACAGGCGCCCGGACGCTGTTCAGGGAGTCAGGCGGCGGCCCGGCGCTCTTTTGCCGGGATTGCATCGACGACGGCCCAGCCGTCTTCGCCGACTACGCACCGGCTGGCGAAGCGGTCTGCGGCGGCGGCCTCATCGAAGCTCTCGGTGCGGATCCGGCCGCAGTCGGTGTCCAGGTAGGTGACCGTGAAGTACAGTCCGCCATCCTGCGGGCCGTTGAAGTCCGGTTCGAAACTCTGGAAATTCTGGTTGTTCTCCATATTTCCAGTGTGCAACCGACCTCCGACAGTAATGCTTCACGCCTCCGGCGTGTTGCCGAGCCGCAGCACCCGTTCCCGTGCCAGAACCTCCTTGCGGCGTTGCCGGTCCGCTGCCCGTGCCGCCTGCTGCGCCATGGCGGCCGCCAGCTCGTGACGCTTCCGCGCTCCCTTGAGCCCGGCTTCCGCCGCGTCCAGGCGCCGCCTGAGTTCGCGCACCTCATCGGCCAGCCGGGCGGACTCCGCCCCCGCGTCCGCCAGTTCCGCCGCCRCGCGGCGTGCGTCGTCGTCGGCCTCTGCTGCGGCCTCCTCGGCCGCTTCCAGGCCGGCACGCGCCCGTTCCACCGCCGACGGCGTGGGCGTCACCCTTTCTTTCCCGACCGCCCGGAGGCGGGGCTGTTCCGGTGACTTTCCACCAGCAGCCTCGCCGGGATGTCCTGCCCGGGCCGGCGGCTCGGCCCCGCTGCGGCCGGCCGTCCCGCCGTCGTCGGGTTTTCTCGCTGTTCCAGCGTCAGTTCCAGGGCCAGTTCCAGCGCGAGTTACCGCGGCCGCGTGGCTTCCGGGGACAGCCACGGCGCCGGCGAGATCGACGACGTCGACCCCGTCAGCCGAGAGTGCCCGGAGCAGACAGCCGCTCTGCACGGCAGCTGCGGCGCCGGGGTCGGCCGTGGCGGCACGCAGGGTCTGCTCCACTTCCGTCGCCACGGCGGCACTGATGGCGCGTCCCTGCTGGGCGGCCAGGGCGTGTGCCGTCTTTACCGCGGCGGCGAGAAGCTCGCGCCGCTGCTGGGCGAGGATACGGAGTGCCGCTGCATCCAGGGCGGCCTGGGCGGCCTGCATCGAGGTCCCAAGCCCAGCCACCTCCTGCAGGGTTCCGGGGGTGTGCACCGCCAGCATGTTCACCGCCCACGCCGCCACCGAGGGTTTGGGCAAGGCCCGGACTTCGGCCGCCAGAGCGCGCTGCCCGGCCGCGGTGAGGCCAGAGACGCTGACGTCTTTGGCCGCGGCCGTTCTTGCCGCCACGAACTCGCCATACGGCAATGCGTACAGCGGCCCGGCAATGCCCTCGAGTTCCCGCGTTCCCATGCAAGCATCATAGGAGTCCGGCCCTGCGACGAACGCCCACCGCGGCCCCGTTCGGGCGCGCTAGGTCCGCCCCTCGCCGAGCCCGTGAGCCGGTGACAGGTGCCGGGTCCGGTGCAGCGTTACGAGCAGCAGGACCAGGGCCGCCGCCTGGAGTGCGGCGACGGTAATGATGAGCGCCGGCCGCGCGCTGTAGAGCGCCCCGTACAGGGCCCCGCCGACCAACGCACCCGCTCCCTCGAACACCGCGAATACTCCATACGCCGTGCCCTGCCGGGGCTGGGGCACCAGATCGGCCACCAGCGCCTTGACCGTGGAGTCCTGGATGCCCATGGCGGCGCCCCAGACCAGGACGCCAGCCAGAACGAGCCCGGCGCTCGACCCCAGGGCCAGAACGGGCACCCCCGCAATCAGCACGGGCAGAGCCAGGAGCACGGCCGCTCCGGCGCGATCGTAGATGACGCCACTGGAGAGGGCCCCGACAGCGGCCGCCCCCATGGCGCCGGCGTACAGCAGCGGGACCACCGCGACGGGCACGGCCATGGCGGCCGTCAAATGGTAGGAGATGACGCCGAAGGCCACCAGCCCGGCGCTCCACAAGAATGCGGCCGCGGCAAACAAGATGAAGATGCCGGAGAACGCCGACGCCGGCCGGCCGGCGGCTCTCCCGTGGTTCGGCGCCGAATCTGGGTCCGAACCGCGCCGCGCGGCGTCCGGGCCCGGGAAGCCRGCGGGGTCGGCGTCGGGAATTGGCGTGTCGCCACCGGGTTCCTGGACGCGGCGACGCAACCAAAAGAGAATCGCCAGCGCTGCCACCGCCGGAACGACGAGCACCGCAAAGGCCGCCGGAAGCGAGCCGGTGGCAACCAGGACCGCCGAAACGAGCAACGGGCCCAGGAGAGCCCCGGCCAAATCGAGGGATTTGTGGACGGCGAAGCCGCGGCCCCGGCCAACCGGCTGGACGGCGGCAGCGAGCAGTACGGTTTTCGCCGGGCTGCGGACGGCTTTGCCAACCCTGTCCCCGATGATGAGCGCCGCCGCCAGGGCCAGCCCGGCGCTCCCGGCAAATGGCGTCAACGCCAGCAGCGGGACGCACACCGCCGTGAGGGCATACCCGGCCATCGTGAACGTCCAGTACTTGCCCGTATGGTCCGCCCACGGACCGAACACCACCCGGAGTCCCTGGGACGCGGCCTCCGCGGCTCCGGTCACGAGACCGACGAATAGCGCGGACGCGCCGAGCTGGGCGAGCAGGGGACCTCCCAGCGGGCGGGCGCCGTCGGACACCATGTCCGTGGCGAGGCTGACCAGGCCGAAACCGATAACCGGGCCCCACAGCCGGTGCCGGCCATTGTCGGGGTGGCCTCCGGACCGCGGCGGCGGGAATTCCTGCTGGCGGGCCGGCAGCCTGCGCCCGGGCCATTCCATTCACTAAGGCTGGCGGACGGCCTGGAAAAAGACAATACGCAGGTCAGGCCACTGTGGCCGCGTCGAGGCGCCGAAGGAAATATTGACCAAAGTGGTTCTTTCTTGCCCACGGCTTGGTACTTTTTGAGAGCCGATCCGCATTGTGCGGGCCGGGGGGACCCACAATGACGGATTGAAAGGCTTCACAATCATGAGCTCACCGCAGTAGCAATTCTGTGCGCCCCCACGGAACCGTCAAGGGGGCGCCCGAAGGCACTTTCCGGCTCAGACCGGACGGCCCTGATGCATCCGGCCATTCCGGCTCCCAGCGACGCTCCGGCGAATCTGGAAACCGCCCACGCCCTCACGGAGGAACTGTGAAGCTATTTTCGAACCCGCCTCGCCACACCGGCCGGCGGCGCAATCCTGTCGCCGCCGCCCTGCTCAGTTCCGCCCTGGCGGGCGTGCTCGCGCTCTCCGTCCTCGCCGTCTCGGCACAGGCGGCGCCGGGCGGCGCGCCCCTGGCCGTGAGAGCGGCAACGACTCCGTCGCCCAGTGGCTGGCTGCACACTTCCGGCGCAGCGATCCTGGACTCGAACAACGCCCCGTACACGATTAAGGCCGCGTCCTGGTTCGGCATGGAAACCCCTGACTGCATGCCGCACGGCCTGTGGGGGACCCTGACCATCGATGACGCCCTGGCCAACATCAAGTCGATGGGCTTCAATACCGTCCGCCTGCCGTTCTCCAATGAGTGCCTGGCCGCGACCAGCATCAAGGGCAACCTGAACTACTGGGCCAACCGCGCCTATGGGCTGGAGGGCAAGACGCCGCTGGTCCTGATGGATACCGTCATTGCCCGCGCCAAGGCCAACGGCCTGCAAATCATCCTGGACCGGCACCGCCCGTCCTCCGCCGACCAGTCCCCGCTCTGGTACACCGCCGCGTACCCGGAGTCGAAGTGGATCGCGGACTGGAAAATGCTGGCCGCGCGCTACAAGAACGATCCCACCGTCATCGGCGCCGACCTTCACAATGAGCCTGCCGGGGCGGCAACCTGGGGCGGAGCGGCCGCCACGGACTGGCAGGCTGCAGCCACTCGCGGCGGCAATGCCGTGCTGGCCGCCAACCCCAACCTGCTGATCATCATCGAGGGCATCGAAAACCAGGGCAACGGCACCTACACCTGGTGGGGCGGCGGCCTGGCCGACGTCAAGAACAAACCGGTCACCCTGGCCACACCCAACCGCGTGGTCTATTCCCCGCACGACTACCCCGCCTCGCTGTATGCGCAAAAGTGGTTCAGCGACGCCAACTACCCCAACAACCTGCCGGCAGTATGGGACGCCAACTGGGGTTACATCCAGAAGCAGGGCATCGCCCCGGTCCTGCTCGGCGAGTTCGGGACCGCGCTGCAGACGACGTCGGACAAGCAGTGGATGGAGAAGATCGTCTCCTACCTCGCGACCAACTCCATGAGCTTCGCGTATTGGTCCTTCAACCCGAACAGCGGCATCACCGGGGGCCTCGTCCAGGCGGACTGGCGCACCCCGGAGGCCGCCAAACTGGCAGCGCTCGCACCCATCCTGAAGGGCAGCCAGTCACCGACGCCGACCGCCACGCCGACGCCGTCGCCAACCCCGACTGCCACGCCGACTGCCACGCCGTCGCCGACGCCGACTGCCACGCCGACGTCGGGCGGGTCCATCAGCGCGGTCTGGAAACTCGGCAGTTCGTGGACCGGCGGCTACGTGGCCAATATCGAGGTCACCGGGCTCCGGGCGGCCTCCAGCTGGAGCGTGAGCTGGCCGGATCCGAATGTCACCCGGGTGGCCAATTCCTGGGGAATCAACTGCACGGTTGTCCCCAAAGTGTCGGTGACCTGCAGCGGTACGGACTGGGCCACCAAGATCGCGCCCGGCCAGAAACTGTCGGTGGGCCTGCAAGTGGATTCTCTAAAGGCCCCCGTCAACCCGGTGCTGACCCTGAAGTAGCCGCAAAAGACCCCGGAAATTAATGATTTCCGGGGTATTTTGACCTGCGACATGTCCGGACTGGAGTCAATGCTGGGAACTCCGCTGTAATTAGCCGATGCAGGGATAGAAATGCCTCGTCAGTCCCGGATACTGTGTCCATTGGGTGCACCTGCCGGCTGTCGGCAGGTGCTGTCTTTGGGGGAACAATTGAAAAACAAGGCCTTTCGTCTCGGCGCCGCCGGGGCCCTCACCGCGCTACTTGCCGGGCTCGCGGTTCCGGCGCACGCAGGCTTCGTACCGTCCTGCGGCCCGATCGTTGATTCGATCAAGCTCTGCACGACGCCGGACGGGAGTCAGTATCCGGTGATGGTCAACAGCCCGGTTGCTGGCCCGCGGCCGCTTATCGGGGGCGCCCTGCTGGTCGGCAACACCATCACCGTTTACGACGGCGTCTGGGATCCCTCCAACGCGACACTCACACACCAGTGGCTGCGCAACGACGTACCGATCCTGGGCGCCACCGGYACCACGTACCGGCTGACCAGGTCGGACCTCGGAAAGGGCATCCGGGTCAAGACCACGGGCCGCGCTCCGGAGTACATGGCAACCACCGTCCAGTCCACCAAGACGGCGCCGGTCACAGACGCCGCCGGCGCCGTTCCGACGGTCCGGGCGGGGTCTGTTGGCTTCGAATCCCTGGGCGCAGAAGAGGGTGAATACTCGCCCGTCGTCGTCGCCCAGCTGGGGGACTGGGGCCCGGGTGGCGTCCAGCTCCAGTATCAGTGGCTCCGTGACGGCTCGCCCATCCCTGGTGCCACCGCCCCAAGATTTGATACGACAACGTGGGGCCCGACGGGGCTGCTCAGCCTCCGGGTCACCGGCTACGCCACCGGCCTCGACCCGGTCTCCGTGACCTCCGCAGCCAGCCGCGGCACCTTCACCCCCGAGACGCCCGGCGCTGTGGTCACCGGCGGCACCGCGGTGGGGGACGTCCTCACCGCCGTCGACCTTCCCTGGTTTGACCACACCGACCGGAACACCCGCGATTGGAATCAGCACCGCTTCCAGTGGACGCGCGACGGTGTCCCGATTCTCGACGCCAACGACCTGACCTATGCGATCACCGCCGAGGACCAGGGCCACACCCTGGAGCTGGTGACCGCGTCTGGCGGGCCCAAGGCCACCTCCAACTCAGTGACCGTCCCCCCGGCCGTGGGCACGGTCATCCCGGCGCCCCCGGCACCCCCGGAGCCCCCGAAGGTTGAGCTGAAGCCGCTGACGAACGTCACCAAGCCGGTCCTGACCGGTACCGCAGTGATTGGCACGGCGATGACGGCGACGGCCGGCACCTGGTCCGAACCGGCCGACAATCTGACCGTCATCTACTACTGGCAGTCCCAGGACGGGAAGGTGTCGGCCACCGGCCCGACGTTCACCCCCAACATGACCCAGCTTGGGTCGACGGTCACGCTCATTGCGACCGCCACGGCTCCCGGATATACCACCGCCTGGGCAAAGGTCACCGCGCCCAAGCCCGTGACCGCGCCGGACCCGACCCAGACAAAAGCCCCAGCCATCCAGGGCATCCTGACCGTGGGGATGGAGCTCTACACCTACACCGGTGACTGGTCCGACCGCGATTCGGAGGTGAAGGAGTCCCGCCAGTGGCTGCGCGACGGCACCCCGATCGCCGGGGCCACCGGCCGGCGCTACACCCTGGTGGGGGCCGACTTCGGCAAGAAAATCTCTCTCCGGGTCACCTCGACACTGGACGGCAGGACCCTGAAGACCCAGACGGTCGACACTTCGGCGAAGGTGGCCGCTGCGACCCTGATCTCGGCTACGCCGACGATCGCCGGCACCGTCAGGGCCGGAAAAGTAGTCACCGCGAAGCCCGGCACCTGGACCTGGGGCACCGCGTTCAAGTACCGCTGGCTGCGCAACGGCGTCCCGATCTACGGTGCAACGGAGTCGACTTACAAGGTCCGTTCGGCCGACAGGGATAAGAGGATTACCGTCCGTGTCACTGGCTCCCGGCTCGGCTACACGACCGTCACCCGGACCAGCGGGGCCTACTTCGCCCGTTGACCGCAGGCAYCCCCGGGTGCGAGGCAAAGGATCCTGGCATCGTCCTAGACGCCCTTGCCGCATTGGGTCCCTGACCTGCGGCAACGTTGTCAAAAGGGTGTCTGGGCACTATGCTCGGCGACGGGGGAGCCGGGTCACCGGCYCAAMGACTTGGGGGAAAATTGAACAAGAAGATCATCCGCCTCGGCATCGCCGGGGCACTCGCCGCGCTCTCGCTTGCCGGCCTCGCCGTTCCGGCGCAGGCCGATGATGAAATGTGGGCCACTCCGAACTCAGACTCCTGCGGCCCGGTGGTCGACTCAGTCAGGTTCTGCACGGCGCCGGACGGGCATCCGTACCCGGTGCAGGTCAACGGCGGTGCCGTCGCCGGCCCGCGGCCCGGCATCAGCGGAGCCCTCCAGGTCGGCAGCACCCTGACCGTTGTTGACGGTGACTGGGACCCCGCCGACGCGAAGCTCACGCATCAGTGGCTGCGCAACGATGTGCCGGTCCTGGGCGCCACCGGCCCCACCTATCTGCTCACCACGGCGGACCTCGGCAAGGGCATCCGGGTCAAGACCACGGCGGCAGCGCCGAGCTATGCAAAGACGACCCTGCAGTCCACCAAAACTGCCCCTGTCACGAACGCCGGCGGCACCGTCGCGTCTGTCGTGTATGCGGGGTACGYTGGTATCTATTCATTTAACACCCACCCGGATCGGCCCAGCCGCCTCGTGTCCGGTGGGGCGACTTTTAAGGGCGCTCCGGACATCCACCTCCAGTACCAGTGGCTCTGCGACGGCAAGCYCATCCCGGGTGCCACCGCGGAAATGTTCGACCCGAGGGGCTGCCGTTCAACGGGGCTATTCAGCGTCAGGGTCACGGGTCACGCGCCCGGGTTCAAGCCGGCCACCGTGACCTCTAAACAGCGAAAGGTTTCTGACTTCGAYCCAGMMCCCGGCGCCGTGGTCACCGGCGGCACCGGCCTGGGGGACGTCCTCACCGCCGCTGATGATGTTCCCTGGACTTCCAGCGCGCGCCCGCACACCTACCAGTGGCTGCGCGACGGCGCCGCGATTYCCGGAGCCACCGCGCTGACCTACAMGATCACGGCCAAGGACCAGGGCCACACCSTGGTCCTSGAGTCCGGCATTTGGTACGACACCCACATCTACTCCAACCCGGTCGCAGTGCCGGCGGCCGGAGAGCTGAAGCAGCTGACGAACGTCACCAAGCCGGTCGTGACCGGGGACGCCGTGACCGGCTCTGTGATGAAGGTGTCGGCCGGCACCTGGTCCGCACCCTCCGACAAGCTGAAGTTCACCTACAACTGGTTCTCCTCGGCCGGGGATAGCGTGTCCAGCGGCCCCACGTTCACCCCGGACGGGCCCCAAGTGGGCAAGACCCTCACCGTCGTCGTGACCGCGTCCACCCCCGGCTACACCACCGCTTGGGTACAAGTCACCGCACCCAAGCCCGTGACCGCGCGTGAGTCGACGCGGGCCATTAGCGGGACCCTGACCGTCGGGTCGAAGGTGACCTTGACCCCCGACCCCTGGTATGACCGGGCGGGGATCTCTTCGGACGTAATGTGGCTGCGTGACGGCGTCCAGATCGCCGGGGCCTACGGCTGGAGTTACGTCCTGGCGAAGGCCGACGCCGGCACGAAGCTCTCGGTCGACGTGAACCCGACTGTGTCGGGCGGCCATGGCCAGACGCTCACCGCTTCGGCGACGGTGGCGGGCCTACCCCTGACGTCGGCCACCCCGACGATTGCCGGCACCGTCAAGGCCGGGAACGTCCTGACCGTGAAGCGGGGCACCTGGACCTGGGGCACTGCCTTCACGTACCAGTGGCTGCGCAACGGCGTCCCGATCTCAGGAGCCACGGATTCGACCTACAAGGTCCGGACCGCCGACAAGGGCACCAAGCTCACCGTCCGAGTCACCGGCTCCCGGTTCGGCTACACCACCGTCTCCCGAACCAGCGCGGCGCGCATAGCGCAGTGACCCAGGCCGCTGACCAACGGACTCCCYGGGYGCGCSGCATGCCGTGGCCCGGGGGACCTTGGCCCGTCMKTCCCGGCYGCCGCGCGKCCWTGATAGACGCGCAGCCATGAAAGAACATCATGAATCCCCTACGCAAAGCAGCGGCCCTGGCCCTGCTGCTGCCRGCCGCCGCGCTCATTGCYTTGACCGGGGCCGCTTCCGCCACCGCTGAAAATGTCACTGGCGACCTGGAMACCGAAGGGCCGTCCGCCAGTCCCACAGCCAGCCCGACCGACAACGCCTACGCGGAGCCGGACATGRCCGACGTCGCACCGGCGGATCCGTTCGTGTGCCCCGACGGTCATGTACACGTCTTCTACAACGACGTGGATGCCTGCGCCACGGTCGGCCCCGACGGCGATCCCGATCCGACCGGGATCGTCCTGGACCCCAGCGGAGGGGTTCTCAAACCTGCCGGGGAAGTACAGGCTCCGGAAACAGAGGGGACACCCGCACCCGCGGATTCGGAGACGCCGACCCCCTCAACGCCCGAGGTGCCGACAACACAGGAACCCTCTGCGACCGCACAGGCTCCGGCTGCTTCCCCTGCTTCCTCAGCCAGTTCAACCGCCGCGGAGGAGGCAGCATGGGACATGGGCCCGGTGCTGGTGATTGCCGGCGTCACCGTGGCCCTGCTGCTGGCCGCAGCCGGGGCCTTCGTCTGGGAGCGGCGCAGCGAAAAGCGAGAACAACTGAACGGCCAGGCTCACAAACCATAAGCCGGGACAGGTAGCCTTTCGACGGCAGTCCGCGGAACTGAGAACGCCCTAATCAGCGGCGTATTGACGATCCCCTGGCTCCGGCGTAGACCGTGCCGTATCAAACCAAATCGCAGGCCGCTGCCTTGCGGCCTGCCGCCTGTGAGGAGAAGACAATGGCCGTCGCAGTCATCATGGAATTTGCCGGTGCCACACTGGAGCAATACGACCAAGTCATAGGCAAGATGGGCCTCACGCCGGGAGGTCCCGGCCCGGCGGGCGCCCTGGGACACTGGGTGGCCGCCACCGACGGCGGGATCCTTGTCACCGATTTATGGGAGTCGAGGGAACTCTACGACGCCTTCGCGAAGGACCAGATCGGCCCCTACTCGGCCGAAGTCGGTATCCCGTCGCCGCCTACCCTGAAGTACCTGGACGTCCACAATTACTTCACCCCGGGTGCGGGCGCCTGACCGGGAGCCTGGCCTAGCCGGCTTCGCTCTGGATACGTTCCTTTACGCTGTCAGGCATCGTCGAGCACGCATCGTCGTCGGAGCGCCGATCAGCGTGGCTGTCGGCGGTGTCAGTGATGCCGACCGTCGCGACGGCCGACTGCCATCCGCCCAGGCCRGCGATCTGCCGCGGAACCCAGACGTTCGCRGCCCCGTTCACCARGTCCCASACGGCRGGGTGGACACCGGCGCCCAAGTAGATACCCCCGTTGGGGTCCCGCTTGACCAGATCCGGCAGTGGTAAGACACCCATCAGTTGAGCAGACTCGTAGTCCGACATGTTCCACGGAGGTATTCCAAAGTAGTACCAGCTGGCGGCGCAGACACCATACAAATGAGGACCGAACTGGGCATAGTTCAAGTACAGCTCCAAAGTSCGCTGAGGGCTCAACGTGTAGCTGAATTGGGTGGCCAGGACGGCCTCAATCCCTTTTCGGGGGGCGCTCTGGTCGTCCCAGAGGAAGATGTTCTTCACTAGTTGTTGGGGGATGGTGGAGCCACTGGGATCGGGCTTCCCCTGGAAATACGCTTGTGCCCTGGCCTGGAAGTCGCCGAGGTCGAAGGCTCCACTGCGSGTGCCGAGCTGTTCGTCTTCATGGGCGACGGTCGCCGCGAGCAGGTGCCGGCTGATGTGGTTGATCGAGACGAACTGGTAGACGTTGGGCTCGCCGGCCTCCAGCATGTATGCGGTGCGCGGCGGGGTCACGCCCATGCTGAACATGAAGGCAATGATCTGGACCAGAACTAGTGGGGCGATCAGAGCAAGCAGGACCTTGCGGCGCCACTTTCGCTTGGGACGCTTGCCTGGCTGACGGACCGGAGGGACRGGCTGCTGGGCYTGATCTGGCTCCRCCRCAGGCGGGCTTACCCTTGGCAACGCAGGCTCTTGCGGCGCCAGGGCCTCGGGCACCGGGTAACTTACAACCTTAGGCGGTTGCGCGTCCKGACGGCCTGATCGAGGGAGGTGGTCCGGCGGCAAACGCCGCTGCGAGGTCGGTGGTGTCGGTATGTCCATCGGTCTGCCTTCGCTGCTCGCCCCCCGGTTACCTCCGAAAGAGATAAAGGATGGGACGAAATTCTACCGGGCCGCCCTGAGTATTGCTCTCAGTCGACTGTGCAAGGGATTRCSGCGGCAAGGCCGTGCGCTTGTCACCGGGATTGTGGCGTTCATCTGCTCGAGCCTGTTGGCCATCGCGYTCTTGAGCCTTCTTCAGATGTCGGCAGTTCCTTCGGCAGCCGGGTTTKTCGTCGGGCTCCCGGCTCAACGCCCTCGACCCGCCAGGCTTCTAGCCGGCCAGAAGACCTCTAGCCCCCCGAGTTCCGGCAACGGACCCGCCGACCGGCCCARACCACGAAGACGACGATGAACGCGACAGGCAAGAGCACCAGCGGGTTCCACCCTCTAACTGTCACGATCATCCCTTGCCCGGTTGCAGTCCTGCGCCGACTCTACGCGGGTGGATCGCGACCCAGACGCCGTAGCGGAGGGTATGCCCTCCCTCCATCCGGATGGGGAGCAGGGCCCGGATGAAAGGGCTGATCCCTTGGATCTGCATGAGGGTGGCAAGATTCGGGTCCGGGTTACTCAGCCAGCTGTCTTCGGCGTGGTGCTGATCCTCGGTGTTGAGCACCGGGTCGGGGAGCCTGAAGCGGACGTCCCTGTCATGGTCCGACGTCGACCGCCCGCACATTTCGCACGCAAGTGCTTTCGAAGTGCCCATTGATCCCCCAGATCTGATAGCCGTTCGGATGAGTCTATGCCGATACCTAATAGGAGGGTGCCCCCCCCCCCGAACGGCCGCCGCCATCGTTGCGTCGGGTGTCGATGCTTTGAGCCGACTCCGCTCGCCTGCTAGAACTGCACGAAGCCTGTCTGGATTGCCTAAAGGTCAGCCGCCAGGGCAGTCATGCCGGACGTGGGCGGCTCATGCTCGCCCGTGGTCTCGCCTTGGCTGTCGCCGAACCATTTGTGCCAGACCGTCGCCACGACTTCAGGCGTGATGGGTGTGCCGGCGGTTATAAGCGCGGCGAAGTCCTCCATCTCCGGGTCGTACTCGGTCTCCGCTGCCCCGTGGTCCATAACGCCGAGCAGGTCGCGGGCGGTCAGGCGCTCGGAGATGGCGCTGCGGAGCCGGGCGTATTCCGGGGGTGACGGTGTCCATGGGCGCCAATCTAGGAGCAATCGTGCAGGCGCGCTTGATGGAGGTCTACGGCTGCGGCCGGTTGACGTCGTCGGCGTCCTGGGTGAGGTCGGCGCCCTCGTTGATCTGGAGCGCTTCGATGCTCTGATCGGCGATGAGGTCGGCGACGAGGCTGGGGCTGCCGGCGACGATGGTGGAGTCGAAGTCGATCTCCGTGACCATGACCCAAGCCCTGTCCTCGGGCCAGAGCAGGCTGGGCGATTGCGGCCTGTGCGGGTCGCGGTTCCAGGGGGAGTCCTGAATCCACACGGCATCGGTGAAGGACCGCGGGGCGGCCGCGAACAGGAAATGGTCGCGCCCCGGGAGCGACAGCCGGGAGTTTTTCATTGTCTTTGTGGGCAGCGGGCCGGGCCCGGAGCGGTGCGCCGCCGTGAGCTTCCCAAGGATTCCCGGAAGTCGGCCCCGGACCGCGGTGAGGTATCTGGCTGAGCCGGTGAGACCGCCCCATCCTTCCCAGACTGCGGCCACCCCGCTGTCTGGCGTGGTGGTGTGCCGGCACAGAATTGTTGCCACCGGTTCGAGGATGTGGGCTGCGAGGTTCCCCTGTTCCGGCTCGGAGTACCGCCACCCGCTCGAATCGAGAACCTCCTGGTGCTCCCCGACCTCGGGACCGGTCAACCGGTGGTACTGCGCCAGCGAGTGCATGGTCTTGCCGAAGACGCGCGCCACCTCAGCCCACGTCGCGGGTCCGCCGTCCTCGCCCGTGGGCCGGTCCCTTCGCGCCGGGTGGAACACGCGGGCATAGGCCGGGAAGCCGCGCGGCACGACGTTCAAATCGCGACTGTTGGTTTCCAGCAAGGGCAGCAGCCACTTTCCGCTGTCAGCACTTATAGGTTCCACGGACCCAGCCTCACTGGACTGTGATTTTGATTCCGGCGACCGCCCCGGTCCATGCGCCGGTCGGGTCTGGGCGGATCAGTTGGGCACCGACGTACCCTTTCTGTAGTTGGACGACCTTCGAAAGGACCCCCGAGCAATCGACCTCTAGCGATACTGGCTCGACCCCATCCTGAGCGAGGAAGATCTGGGCGCCGGGAGTGCCAACGCAGGTAGCGGTGACAGTGTACTGACCAGTGGTCATCACCGTCGCGGCTTTGCTGAAGCCAACCCCCCGCCCGTCGGCCGGGCCATCGTCGGCAAGGACGACGGTCCCCGTGGCATTGGCCAAGCGCTTGTGGAGTTCTGAGTAGTTGTCCGCCTCCACACCACGAACACCAGATTCCTTCGTAGGGAGGGTGGGCGCAGCCGGGTGACTTTGGCCGGCAGCCGCTGGGTGTGGATCTCCGTCGTCCTCATAAGCACAGGCGGCCATGCCGCTGGCGAGCAGCGTCCCATGATGAGTGCCCCAGCGCGACGGACTGTTGTCGTTCCCCCAGGTCCTGACATGAGGCGAGTCTACGGTCCAGTCGGCGAATGGCAAGTCATCGGCCCTGGAGCCTGGCTCCTGTTATGGGCCGAGACTCCGTTCAAGTGGGCGAGTGTTCCAGACGGGCGAATAGACGACGGGAAGGGATAAACGGCCTGCAAGAATAGGCGCATGCCCCTGCGCGACTATCCGATTCGACGGCTGACAGAGGATCCRAACAAYRTTCTGGACCGCCAGATCTGGCCGGCGTCYCTGGCTCCCGTYGCCCAGGTCCTCGACCAGGGACTCGATCTGACATCCGCYACMGTCCTGGTCGGCGAAAACGGGTCCGGTAAATCCACWCTTGTGGAGGCCATCGCCTTGGCCTACGGCCTGTCCCCGGAAGGCGGATCAACTGGAGCGCGGCACACCACCAGGTCCACGGAATCCAAACTCTCCTATCACCTCCACCTAATCCGGAACGCCGGCACCACCAGGCGGGGCTACTTTCTRCGCGCCGAAACCATGCACGGCTTYTTCACCTATCTCGAGGAAAACCCGAGCAGRAYCGGGGACATCCCATTCCAYGACATGTCACACGGGGAGTCGTTTCTGGAGCTGGCMGTGGACCGCTTTCGAGGGGGCGGATTGTGGGTGCTCGACGAACCCGAATCYGCGTTGTCCTTCCAGGGATGYCTGACCCTCCTCGTCGTACTGAAGGACCTGCTGGCYGCTGGCSATTCGCAGGTCATCATGTCCACGCACTCACCAGTATTGGCCGCCCTTCCCGGGGCGCAGATTCTGGAAGCCGGACCTTGGGGTCTACGGCCYCGGGCGTGGGAGGACCTGGAAATGGTCACGAACATGCGGTCGTTCCTTGAATCACCGGAGCGATACCTTCGCCACTTCTAATYGTCGAGATCTCACCAGTTGCCGCTCAGGCGGGCGAGTTTATCCGCCGCCCAGACGRAAGGAAAAAACATGATCTACCCAGGCGGCAGCATTGACCAGTACGCCGTTCCGGCCAGGGATTTGAACGAATCCTTCATTGGGGCCYACTTCGGCCTCACCAAGGGTGCCGAGGTCATCTACGGAAAGATCGGTGCGGTCCGGATCTTCGAGRCGCACGTTATCTTGACACTGGCCGGCGTCACCGCCGAYGACCTTCACCTGGATGCGAACCAGGAAGTCATCTTCTCCCACGGACAGCACCARAACCAGGCAACGCGACGCGCGCCCATGATTGAATCCATCGACGCTGAGGTCGCGCGCACCCTCAGTRCAATTCCAGTTCGTGCGTCTCGCCAAATGACCGCYACCGAGTATCAGRTKCGCGTGGCCGAGGTCCTCAACCTTTTTGACATCGAAGCGGTGGGCGACGAAACGGGAATTCGTTACGGGGGCGAGGGTGTTGAGCTGGAAGATCAGCCCTTAGAAGCCGCCGTCCGCAKACTCATTGGGAGGCGATTCGGCATCCCGGAAGCAATGCAGTAGCCCACGTAGGGGTCCTGCGGACCTAATGTCGCGCTTCTGAAGTTGTGGGACGGTTGATTTTCGAGAGGATCTGTTCCTAGCTCTCAGTCCCGACGGTGGGGAAAGCCTGAAATTGGAGGGAAAACCCAATCATCTGCTTATTTCAACGAAAACGACAGAACCCCCGGAAATCGTTGATTTCCAGGGGTTCTTCKAGAGCTTCCTGCCAGAATCGAACTGGCGACCTTCTCATTACGAGTGAGACGCTCTACCAACTGAGCTAAGGAAGCAACCACATGAATGCCCGGCGAACCGGGCGGATCATGCAAGAGACAACTGTAATAGAGTCCCGGCGTCCGGGTCAAAATGAGCGTCTGCAGCGGCCCGCAGGGCCGGCAAGGCACCTAGCARACGGTGTTGTCCGCCGGGGCTTTTCCGTCCACCAGATAGTCATCGACGGCGTTGCCAATGCAGCTGTTGGAGCGGCCGTAGGCCGTGTGGCCCTCGCCCTTCCACGTCAGCAGGGAAGCATTCCCGAGCTGCTTGCGCAGGTTGGTGGCCCATTGCACGGGGGTGGCAGGATCCCCTGTGGTTCCAACTACGACAATCGGGGCCGAGCCCTTGTACTCGACCGGGGCCGGGGTCCGGACGTTCTTGTAGGGCCAGTCCTTGCAGTTGGTTCCGCCGTAGGCGAAGTAATATCCCAGCGTCGGCGAGAGCTGACGTAGCTTTTGGTCCTCGGCCCTCATCGACGCGGTGTCAGAGACCATGGGGTAGTCCAGGCAGTTGATGGCGTTGAAGGCGAAGGTGCTGTTCGACGTGTAGGTGCCGCTGGGGTCCCGGTCGGCGCCGAAGTCGGCCAGCTGCAGCATGCCTGTGCCGTCGCCTTTCAGGGCTGTCGCGAGGGCCCGGGTGAGGATCGGCCAGTTGTCATTGTTATAGAGCGGGATGATGAGGCCGCTGACAAACGTCGAGCCGGAGACCTTCCGGCCGTCCTTGGCCGGCAGCGGGTTCGCCTCCGCCGCGCTGATGGCTTCGTGGATCTGCTGGACGCCTTCCTCGGTGCTTCCCGTKAGCGGGCATCCGGACTTTTGCTGGCAGTTGGCGACGTAGGCGTGGAGGGCTTTATCGAAGGCCACGGCCTGTCCGCGGGTCAGTTCCTCGGCGCTCTGCGACGGGTCAAGGGCGCCGTCGAGGACCAATCGGCCCACGTTGTCCGGAAACAGCGATGCGTAGGTGGCGCCGAGGAGGGTCCCGTAGGAGTAGCCGAGGTAGTTCAGCTTTGAGTCGTTGACCACGCCGCGCAGGATGTCGAGGTCCTTCGCGGCGCTGACCGTATCGATGTGGGCCAGGACCGGGCCGGTCTTCTCCACGCACTTGGCGGCAATGGCCTTGTTGTCGGCAAGGGCCGCGTCCAGGCCGGCGTCKGTGTCCAGGGCATAGGTCTTGGCCCGGGACGCGTCGCGTTCCTTGTCCGTGAGGCACGTGACCGGAGCGGAGCGTTTCACGCCTCGCGGGTCGAAACCGATGATGTCGTAGGCGGAGCGGACCTTCTCCGAAATATTGGTGTTGGCCGCGTCCCTCACGAAGTCGTAGCCGGAGCCGCCCGGGCCGCCCGGGTTGACCAGCAACGAGCCTTTCTTGTCGCCTTTGGTGGCGAGCTTGATGGCGGCCAGTTCGATGCGGTCGCCGTCGGGCTTGCTGTAGTCCAGCGGAACCTTGATCGTGGCGCACTGGAAAGTCCCGCCCTCACACGGCTTCCAGTCCACTTGCTGGGAGTAGTAGCTGCGCAGCTCCGCAGGGGCCGCAGCGACAATCGACGGGTCCGCCTGTGCCGAAGCCCCGGATGTCGCGGCGCTCGACCCGCCGTTGCCTCCACCGCCGAAAATGGTGCACGAGGCCAGTGTCAGGGCAAGGGCCAGGGCGCCGCCGGCCCGCATGCCGATCGCCACTGATCGGGCTCTTGCGGACTTGGGTCGAGCAGGCTTCATGCGGTTCTCCTTGGAGGATAGAAACGAAGGCGTAGAGGCGTTTGGAGCGGCCGGGGGGTCAAATAAGACTGGAAGCCATGGACTCGATCGTCAGCAGCGGAGCCACGTTGGTGGTGGTGATCCGCGTGCGGGCCTTGTTGATGGCGTCCATGCGGGCAAGGGTCACTTCGGCGGTGGAACGCGAAGCGAAGTCTTCGAGTTCGCTTCGAAGTTCAAGGTTCACGAGTTCCACRGCGTTCCCCATCTGGATGATCAGGACATCCCGGTAAAAGGACAGCAGGTCCGTCAACGTGCGGTCAAGGGAATCGGTGACGGATCGCTTGGCACGGCGCTTCTGGTCGTCCTCGAGTTGTTTGACCTGGCTCCGCATGGCAGGCGGCAACGTACCGCTTTCAGGCGCCCCGAGGGTGGCCAGCAACCCGGCTTTCTCGGCGGCGTCGCGCTCGTCATTGGAGCTGTTTGCTTCCTCGGTGGCGATCTTGACCAGCTTCTCTGCCATCATGACCGCCGCGGTCACGCCGCGGAGGGACAGCGGGAACCGCACTGTTTCAAGGCGGCGCTCGCGGGCCTCCGGGTCCCGGGCCAGGCGGCGGGCGATTCCGACGTGGCTTTGCGCCGCGCGGGCGGCACGCTCGGCAACCGCCGGATCCACGCCGTCGCGCTTGACCAGCAAGGCGGCGACGGCGGCGGCGGGCGGAAGCCGCAAGGCCACTGCCCGGCAGCGGGAGCGGATAGTCACGAGGACGTCGGCGGGGGAGGGCGCGCAGAGCATCCAGACGGTGCGGGGTGTGGGTTCCTCGATGGCCTTGAGCAGCACGTTGGTGGTCCGCTCGGCCATCCGGTCGGCATCTTCCACGACGATGATCCGCCACCGGCCCGACGACGGACGGTTCCCGGCGGTGGCCACGAGCTCGCGCGCCTCGTCGATGGTGATGGTGACCTTCTCCGTGCGCACGAACGCGACGTCGGAATGGGTTTCGCCGAGGATGGTCAGGCAGGCCGGGCATTGGCCGCAGCCGCGCAGGCTGACGTCCTCCTGGTCACAGTTCAGGGCCGCCGCGAAGGCCTTCGCGGCGTTGGACCGGCCGGAGCCGGGCGGGCCGGTAAAAAGCCACGCGTGCGTCAGGCCCTCGCCCTGGGCCGCCTGGCGCAGCTGGGCCACGACGGCGTCCTGGCCCTGGAGGTCGTCCCAGACGGTCATGCCGGGCTGCTTTGGGACACGGCCAGCAAGGATTCGACGCGCTCGAGGATCCGGGCGGCGAGTTCGACGACGGGCAGGCGGGCAGGCAGCACCAGATAGGCCTCGGGCCGGGCCGCGGCCAGGTCGAGGAAAGCCGCCCGGATCGTGGCATGRAATTCGTCGGCCTCGGACTCGAGKCGGTCCTCGGCGGCCTCGCCGGCGGTGCGCCGCTCCCGGCCGACGGCGGGGTCGACGTCGAGAAGCACCGTCAGGTCGGGCCGCAGGTCCGAGGTCGCCCACGCGTTGATGTCCCGGACCGCGTCCGTCCCGAGGCCGCGGCCGGCGCCCTGGTACGCCACCGAGGAGTCGATGTACCGGTCGGTCAGGACAATCTCGCCGCGGTCCAGGGCCGGYCGGATGACCTGGGTCGCGTGCGCGGCCCGGGACGCCGCGAAAATGAGGGCCTCGGTGTGGGCGTCGATGGGGCCATGGCCGTGGTCCAGCACAAGGGAACGCAGCTTCTCGCCGATCGGGGTGCCGCCCGGTTCCCGGGTCCGCAGCACCGTGAAGCCGCTTGATTCCAGGGCCTTGGCGAGTGCAGCCGCCTGCGTGGACTTGCCGGCACCGTCKCCGCCCTCGAACGCAATGAACAGTCCGGGCAACTGGCTCGGCAACTGGCTGGGCAACTGTTGGCGGGACGCTCCGGGGCTCTGGGTAGTCACCGTCCTAGACTACCGACAATCACCGACACTGCAGTCGGCCTCGGGTCTTCGKCGTAACGGCTTGGGTGCCCTGCGGGGCCCCCACGTACCCTGTCTCCATGAGTCTTTCTGAAGAGCAGGCAGCCGCGCTTTCCCCGGATTCCCTGGTTGTCGCGGCAGGGCGCCCGCCGCGCACCCGCGACGAACCGGTCAACCCGCCGCTGGTGCTGTCCTCGACCTACTTCGGCACGGGACCCCTCGGCGACGGCGACCGCGGCTACGGCCGCTATTCGAACCCCACCTGGGACCCGTTCGAAGAGGCGCTGGGCCAGCTGGAAGGCGCGGACCTGCCGGGCCTGCTTTACGCCTCGGGACTCGCCGCCGTCAGCTCGGCCCTGTCCCTGGTGCCCGCCCACGGCGTGCTCGTCATGCCGTCCCACAGCTACGCCGGATCGGTCACCATGGCCACCGAACTGGCGGCCAAGGGGTTCCTGGAGCTGCGGACGGTGGACATCGCGGACACCGACGCGGTGGTGGCTGCGCTTGCCCCGGCCGGCGGGCGCGCCGCCAGCATGCTGTGGCTGGAGAGCCCCACCAACCCCATGCTCGGCGTCGCGGACATGCGGGCCCTGACAGCGGCGGCGCATGAGGCCGGCGCGATCGTCGTCACGGACAACACCTTTTCCACACCCCTGGTGCAGCAGCCCCTCAGCCTGGGCTCCGACGTTGTGCTGCACTCGGTAACCAAATACCTCTCCGGCCACTCCGACGTCGTGCTCGGCGCTCTGGTGACCTCCGACGCCGGTCTCCGCGCCGCGCTGCTGCACCACCGCACCATCCACGGCGGGATTGCCGGGCCGTTCGAGGCGTGGCTGGCGCTGCGCGGGCTCCGCACCCTGGCGCTGCGGATTGAGCGTTCCCAGGCCTCCGCCCAGGTTCTGGCCGAACGGCTCGACGGTCACCCGCGGGTTGCCGGCATCCGTTTCCCCGGCCTCGCCTCGGACCCCGGCCACGTCCGTGCCAAGGAACAGATGAACGGGTTCGGTTCCATCCTGTGCATTGAGGTCGGGCCCGCGGACGGGCTCAGCGGTGCGGAGGCGGCGGACCGGATGATCCGCGCTCTGCGCCTCTGGCTGCCCGCGACGTCCCTTGGCGGGGTAGAATCCCTGATCGAACGCCGGCGCCGGCATGCGGCCGAGCCGGAGAGCGTGCCGGACAACCTGGTGCGGATGAGCGTCGGCATTGAGAACGTGGAAGACCTTTGGGCCGATTTGGAGCAGGCATTGGACACGCTGGACGGCTAGGCTGGGGGAGTGGACGGACGCATACTCATTTACTTTGTCGAATCCGGGATTTACCTGGTCCTGGCTGTCGTGGCCTTTGCCCTGGAGGCGTGGGCGTTTTTCGATTGCCTCCGGCACAAAGCCAACGCGTTCGAGGCCGTCTCGAAACGGACCAAGACCTTCTGGCTGGCGCTGACCGGCGGCGCGTTCGCCGTGGGCCTGTTCTCCCTGCTCTCGCAGCTGGGCAGCGGTGGCGGGGCCAGTTCGCTCGGCATCTTCGGCCTTGCAGCCGTAACCGCCGCGTCCGTGTACCTTGCCGATGTCCGCCCCGCCATCAAGGACGCCGGCCGCGGCCGCAACATGGGCCCCTACGGCCCCTGGTGAGGCTTATCTACGTTGCCTAGGCGTCTGGCGCCACGGCGTCCCAGCTGACCGTCACTTCGCCCAACCGCCAGCGGGAAGGGCCGTCCTGAATGGGCCAGCCGGCGTCGAGCAGCGCACGGCACATAGCTGAGAAGCGCTGCCGGCTTCCGAACGACGCCAACGGCGCCGCATCCAGCCAGGCCTTGTCCATCGCCTGCAGGTAGCCGTGAATCTTCTCGCCGGGCACATTGCGGTGGATCAGCGCCTTCGGTAGGCGTTCGGCAACGTCGGAGGGCAACGCGAAGGCACCGAACCGCATAGACACGCTCAGGCTTAGTGGCCGTTCGCCGTCGAGCGCCACCCAGGTGGCGCGACGCCCGATTTCATCGCAGGTGCCGTCGATGAACAGCCCGCCCGGGGCGAGGCGGTCCTGCACCAGCCGCCAGATCCCAGCCACGTCTGCTTCCTCATACTGCCGCAGCACGTTGAAGGCCCGGACCAGCATGGGGTTCCCGCGCACGGGCAGCTCGAAGCCGCCCAATTGGAACATCAGGCCGGGCCGTTCAAGGGCCTGGGCCTGCCGGACACGCTCCGGTTCGATTTCGATGCCCACCACCTGGACGTCGCTGCGGACCCCGGAGAGGCGTTCAAAGAGTTCGACGGCGGTGGCCGGCGAGGCGCCGTAGCCGAGGTCGACGGCGAGGGGGTGGGCCGCGGCGCGCAACCGCCAGGCCTGCGGCCCGGTCAGCCAGCGGTCCACGCGGCGCATCCGGTTGGGGTTCGTGGTTCCACGGGTCACGTTTCCCACGGGCCTGCCGCCACGTATGCCGCTTCTCGTCCCGCCCTGGTTTCGGGGGGCCAGCACCCGTTCAGCCTTCTGCACCACCGCCCAAGCTTATCGTCCACCGCACGCCTACCCTCCAACGCGGGGTCACTTCCGGCTCATGGGGCCGCCGGATGGGCGCGGGGTGACCCGGCGTTGCAGTTGGTTGTGGTGCGGCGCATGTGGTGTAACGCACGGCACCGSCGCCGACTGCTCGGCTAGGATAAAAACCATGACTTACAAGCTGATTCTGCTGCGCCACGGCCACAGCGACTGGAATGCCAAGAACCTGTTCACCGGCTGGGTGGACGTTGACCTTAACGACCAGGGCCGTGCCGAGGCGGTGCGCGGCGGCGAGCTTCTCGTGGAGAACAACATCCTCCCCGACATCCTCTACACCTCGCGGTTGAAGCGGGCCATCAACACGGCGAACCTGGCACTGGACACGGCCGACCGCGGCTGGATCGACGTCAAGCGCGACTGGCGGCTCAACGAGCGCCACTACGGCGCCCTGCAGGGCAAAGACAAGGCCCAGACCCTGGCCGAATTCGGCGAGGAGCAGTTCATGCTGTGGCGCCGGTCCTATGACACCCCGCCGCCGCCCCTGGCCGACGACTCCGAGTTCTCCCAGGTGGGGGACCCGCGCTACGCGGACCTCGGCGACGCCGTCCCGCGCACCGAGTGCCTCAAGGATGTCCTGATCCGGCTCATGCCGTACTGGGAATCGGACATCAAGGAAGACCTCCGCGCCGGGAAGACCGTCCTGGTCACGGCCCACGGCAACTCGCTCCGGGCACTGGTCAAGCACCTTGACGGCATCAGCGACGAGGACATCGCCAGCCTGAACATCCCCACCGGCATCCCGCTGGTCTACGAACTGGATGAGGACTTCAAGCCGTTGACCCCGGGCGGGACGTACCTGGACCCCGAGGCCGCCGCCGAGTCCATCAAGGCAGTGGCCAACCAAGGCAAGAAGTAAGCGGTTCCCCCACCGCAGCACTAACTAAAGAACAAACGACGGCGTCCGGCCACCCCCAAGGTGACCGGACGCCGTCGTTGTTTCAGTACTTCTGGGTCAGAACCACAAATCCGTCGGACGGCCTGTGTCAGATGTGTTCGATCGTGCTCGGCTGCCACGCACCGGTGACCAGGTACGTGACCTTCTGGGCAACGGAGACGCCGTGGTCCGCGAAGCGCTCGAAGTAGCGGCTGGCCAGGGCAACGTCCACGGTGGTGGCCGCCGATTCCTGCCAGTCGCTGCGCGCGATCGCCTTGAAGACGCTCAGGTGAAGGTCGTTGACGGTGCCGTTGGCCTTCATGATGTCGCGGGCCACGCCGAGGTCTCGGGTTGCCAGCAGCTCGGTGAGCTTCTGGGCGATCAGCAGGTCCTGTTCTGCGAAGCTCTTGAAGGTCTCCTGCAGTTGGCCCGGGACCACAGACGCCGGGTAGCGCAGCCGCGCCAGCTGGGCCAGGTGCCGGGCGAGGTCGCCCATGCGCTCCAGCGAAGCGCTCATCCGGAGCGAACCGACCAGCATGCGCAGGTCGCTCGCTACCGGTCCCTGGAGGGCAAGGATGTCAATGGCGCGCTCGTCAAGGCTGTTCTGCAGGAAGTCGATGCGGGCATCGGCGGCAATCACGTCCTCGGCGAGGTCGATATCGGCGCCCTCGAAAGCTGTCGTGGCCTTGCCGATGGCCTCAGTGACCAGCGCTGAGATCTCGACGAGCTGTTCCCTTACCTGGGCGAGCTCCTCCTGAAAAACCTTACGCACGTGTGCGTCCTTTCCTCGGAAATATTGCCTGCGATTCAATGGCGGGCCTATTTCGGTTCACCTACCGGCGCTCCAACGCTCAACTCTGTCAGTGTCCGGTGAACTGTTACGCCCCAATAGGTGAACGTTAGCTGAACCGGCGCCCGATTCGCAGGAGATTTCAGTTTCGGTCACGTGGCAGAGCATAAGCTGGAGCCGTGGATCCAATGCTCATCGGCGTCATCGCCGGCCTGATCGGCCTCTCGTTTGGCATGTTCGGCGTACTCGCGTTCCGGGTCAGTGAGCAGCAGCGGCAGATCGTCGACGTCGACGTCGAGGACCCCTCGCTGCCAGAAGGAGCGGCGGAGGTGCTAGCCGTCCTCGGCCGCGCGTTCGTGGTGGTCGACGCGATCGACGGCGTGGTCCGCGCCAGCCCTGCCGCCTATGCCTACGGCCTGGTCCGCGGGCACACCGTGGTGCACCAGCCGCTGCTGGAAATGACCGCCAAGGTGCGCCGGGACGGTGTTGTCCTTGAAAAGCAGCTGGAACTGCCGAGGGGCCCGCTGGGCCAGGGAACGATCGTGGTCCAGGTCCGGGCAGCTGTCATCACGGAGGACTACATCCTCCTGCTGGCCGATGACCGCACGGAATTCACCCGCACCGAGGAAGTCCGCAACGACTTCGTCGCCAACGTCTCCCACGAACTGAAGACACCGGTCGGGGCGATCTCCCTCCTGGCAGAGGCCCTCGAATCGTCCGCTGACGATCCCGACGCGGTCAAGCGGTTCGCCAAGCGCATGCACAAGGAATCGACCCGGCTCGCGGCCCTGGTCCAGGACATCATCGAACTCTCCCGGCTGCAGGGGGCCAACGTCGCGCAGCAGGGCCGCCCGGTGGACATCAACACAGTGGTCAACGAGGCCGTGGACCGCTCCCAGCTGCCGGCCGAGAGCAAGAACATCCAGCTGGTGGTGGGCGGGCACGCCGACGCCATGGTCTACGGCGACCAGGACCTCCTGGTCACCGCCCTACGCAACCTGATCGACAACGCCATCCGCTACTCGCCGGAGAACACCAAGGTGGGTGTGGGCATCCGGGCCAAGGACGGCCTCGTGGCGGTCTCTGTGACGGACCAGGGCGATGGACTTAGCGCCGAGGACCAGGAGCGTGTCTTCGAGCGCTTCTACAGGGTGGATGCTGCCCGCTCGCGGCAGACCGGAGGCACGGGGCTTGGCCTGAGCATCGTCAAGCACGTCATTTCCAACCACGGCGGCGAGGTGACCCTGTGGTCCCAGCTCGGCCAAGGCTCCACGTTCACCATTCGACTTCCCGAGATGGAAGGGCAGGACGACGGCGACGCCACCGAGGCGGGCAAAGCCGCTGCCCACGCTTCCACCCGGGACCCCAAACCACAACGACGTGACGCCGCGGGCGTCCATGAGCAAGGAGCTAGCGCTTGAGCAGAATTCTTATTGTCGAGGACGAGGAGTCCTTCAGCGACCCCCTGTCCTACCTGTTGGGTAAAGAGGGGTTCGAGGTGGAGGTTGTGGACAACGGACTGGACGCCATCACCGAATTCGACCGGAACGGCGCCGATCTCGTGCTCCTGGATCTGCAACTTCCCGGCCAGTCGGGCACGGAGGTCTGCCGCCAGCTCAGGCAGCGCTCAGGGGTGCCCGTGATCATGCTGACGGCCAAGGACTCGGAAATCGACAAGGTGGTGGGGCTGGAACTGGGCGCGGACGACTACGTCACCAAGCCGTACTCCTCGCGGGAGCTTGTGGCCCGGGTCCGGGCTGTCCTGCGCCGCCAGAGTGAGCCGGAGGAGCTCGTCTCCAGCACGGTGCAGGCCGGTCCTGTCCGGATGGACATCGAACGCCACGTGGTGAGCGTCGGTGGCGAGCAGATCGCCTTGCCGCTCAAAGAGTTCGAGCTGCTGGAAATGCTGCTGCGGAACTCCGGTCGGGTCCTGACCCGAGGCCAGCTGATCGACAGGGTCTGGGGCTCCGACTACGTGGGGGACACCAAGACCCTCGACGTCCACGTCAAGCGGCTGCGCAGCAAGATTGAGCCCGATGCCTCCGCGCCGCGGTACCTGATTACCGTCCGCGGCCTGGGCTATAAGTTCGAACCCTAAATCCAGGGCACATGCAAAAGGAGGGGCACCCGCGGGTGCCCCTCCTTTTGCATGTGCTGTGGCAGCAGCCGCGGAGGCTAGTGGCCGGCGGTGCTGCTCGGCGTCGGCGTCGACGTGGCCGTTTCGCTCGAGGTGGCCGTGCTGCCGGTGGTGGGCTCCGGCGTCGGCAGGTACTGCTTGTAGTCCACGATCGTGCCGTCCAGGACCGGAACCTTGAACGTGGCGTTCTTGTTGGTGCCGTCTTCGGAGATGCTGAGCTCGGTCACGGATCCGGGCTTGGCGCCGGCGGTGCTCAGGATCGCCGCGTCGGTGGAGTCGTTGAGCATGGTGTAGGAGTTCTGCTTGACCGGAACCTGGGTCTGCGATCCGGCCGCACCCTTGATGGTCAGCACGACGTCCTTGGAGGAGGAGTTGTACACGGCGCCGATCACGCGGGCCGGCTTGTCCTCGGCGTCGGCGACGATGATGAAGTTGCGCAGCTTCAGCGGGCCGAGGTCGGTCCGGGTTCCATCGGATGCCGAGTACTGCTCCGAGGTCTGCTGGGGGTTGATGTAGCCGCAGCCGGTCACGGACAGCAGGCCAATGCCAAGTGCAGCCGTAGCCATTGCCAGCTTGCCGCGCTGGCCCCGGTTCATCGCAGTGAAACGCACGTCACGCACTCCTTGAGAGTCTTGGAACATTATTCAGCCCATAGCCTATCCGCAATCGGCCTCAAACAAGGACTCGGCCGCTACACATAGACGCGGGGACGCGCACGCGTTGGCGCACGGACGCACGAGCCCCCGCCGGGCGGGGGTGCGCTTGCCGGGGACCGGAAACCTCTTGGCAGTTAGGGCCGCAGGCACTATTATCCGCATTCGTCAAGGGGTTTGAGGGGGTGGATTGAGGCCATTTTCCCCGGATTCATGCGGTTCCCGGCACCTTTGGATGCCAGTTGTATGCCTTAATCGTGATAAACTGGTCTGCGGGAAAGGGGAATGTCCACATGGTTTTTGAGGTCGGCGAGACAGTAGTTTACCCTCACCACGGTGCAGCCAAAATTGAAGAAATCAAGATGCGCACTGTCAAGGGCGAAGAGAAGATGTATCTCAAGCTCAAGGTGGCTCAGGGTGATCTGACCATTGAAGTTCCAGCAGAAAACGTAGACCTCGTTGGGGTTCGGGACGTAGTGGGCAAGGAAGGCTTGGAGCACGTGTTCGACGTGCTGCGGGCCGAGTTCACTGAAGAACCCACCAACTGGTCGCGTCGATACAAGGCAAACCTGGAAAAGCTTGCATCCGGTGACGTCATCAAGGTAGCAGAGGTCGTCCGCGACCTCTGGCGCCGCGATCACGACCGGGGTCTCTCCGCGGGAGAGAAGCGCATGCTGGCCAAGGCCCGCCAGATCCTGATTTCGGAACTGGCACTGGCTGAGAAGACTGATGAAGAGAAGGCTGCAAGCGTTCTCGACGAGGTCCTGGCTTCCTAACACAGGGCCGGCCCCAGCAGGCCGGCGCAGAATAAGAATCGAACCCCGGTGGCCTCAGGCCGCCGGGGCTTCTTCTTGCCCTCTTTCAGCCGCCACCCGATTGCGTTTTCACTTGTGGCCCTTTGAGTGCCCCGAAACCAGCACAACTGATAGCGCAACGGGATGCTCCGAGGCGCGGGGACGTAGTCTTGTGCGCATGGATACTGCACCGACGAATTCGTCCCCGGCCGGTCCGGTGACTGCTGTCATTGTTGTGGCCGCCGGCTCCGGCCAGCGCCTGGGCTACGGCGTGGCCAAAGCAAAAGTGCCGCTGGGCGGGGACACCATCCTCATGCACGCCCTGCGCGGCGTGGCGGCCGCCGGGATCGCACAGCAGATCTGCATTGCGATTCCCCCGGGAGACGCCGATCTGCAGGGGCTGTGCGCGGCCTTCACCCGGGAGCTTGCGGACGGCCTCGCCCGCACCGCGGAGTCCCCCTACGGCGTGCAGACTCCGGTCGTGACCGTCGTCGACGGCGGTGCCAGCCGTGCCGATTCGGTCCGCGCCGCGATGGCCGCGCTCCTGCCTGATACTGAGGCAGTCCTGGTCCACGATGCCGCCCGTGCCCTTGCCCCGGAGGCCGTTTTCCACCGGGTGGCTGCGGCGCTCGGCGCCGGTGCCTCCGCCGTGATTCCCGTGATCCCGGTAGTGGACACGGTCAAGACCGTCGAACCGACCACCGGCGACGGCGTCGCGGTGGCCCCCGAGTTGGTCACCGGGACGGCACCGCGTGAGGGGCTCCGTGCCGTGCAGACACCCCAGGGATTCACCTTCGCCATCCTCAAACGAGCCCACGAGGCCGCTGCGGAGTTCGACGCTGCCCAGGCTGCGCTCGTCACGGACGACGCGATGCTCGTGGAGCTGCTCGGCGTCCCCGTCCACGCCGTGCGCGGCGCCAGCCAGTCCCTGAAGATCACCACGCCCCTGGACCTGATCCTGGCCGAAGGCCTCCTCGAAGGACCCTTGGGCGCGCGCTGGGTGGAGGGATGAGCATGAGCACCAACGCGCCGCTGATCCCCAGGACCGGGATCGGAATCGATGTTCATGCATACGCGGCCGAAGGCGAGAAGCAGCCGCTGTGGCTCGGCGGCCTCTTCTGGGAAGGGGAACGGGGACTGTCCGGCCACTCCGACGGCGACCCGGTGGCGCATGCCGCGGCCGACGCGCTGTTCTCGGCCTGCGGGATCGGGGATCTCGGCACCCACTTCGGCACGGACCGGCCCGAATACGCCGGGGCGTCCGGCGTCACCCTCCTGGCCGAGGCCGCCCGGATTGTGCGCGCCCACGGATTTGAAATCGGAAACATTGCCGTGCAGTTCGTGGCCAACCGACCCAAATTCGGTCCGCGGCGGGAGGAATCCCAGCGGGTCCTCAGCGATGCTGCTGCGGCGCCGGTCAGCGTCACGGCCACCACGAGCGACGGACTCGGGTTCACCGGCCGCGGCGAGGGGATCTCGGCGGTGGCAACGGCGCTCGTCTACCCGGCCGGCTAACCGCCGGTTGAACTCTGCCCGCTCCGGTCACCTAGGCTGGAGGGGCAAGACCCCCACCATGACATCCCGTTCCGAACAGCCAGGAGACCCGCCGTGAAGAAGCTGCTGACCGCCGTCGTACTCGTGGCAGGGACCATGCTGAGCGGATGCGCCGGCTCGACGACGACGCCCCAGACAACCAGCGCCACGCCAAAGTTGAGCGTCGACGAAAGCTGCAAGTTCCTCAACGGCGATACCTTCGCGCCCTCCGGGAGCGCGAAGGAGCAGGCCGCGCAGATCGGCCAGCACTACCAGGAAGTTGCGGACAAAGTGGCGCCGGAAGTTGGCGCCCCCATCCAGCAGATGGCCGAGATCATGAAGCAGGTCGCGGCCAGCTCCACCGGGACCAAGACGGACGAACAGACGGCCCAGCTCACGGAGCAGATCAACAAGATCGGACAGTACTGCAAGTAGCGTCCCGGATCGATGATCCGGGGCCCCGCTCCCGGCGTGACGGCTGCCCGCTAAGCCGCCGGTCGGGCCCCGGAGCGCCATCGGCTAATCTGGAGCGGTGACCCTGCGCTTTTACGACACTGCATCCGCCGAAGTCCGCGACTTCGTCCCCCTCGTACCTGGCMAAGTGAGCCTGTACTACTGCGGAGCCACCGTGCAGGGGATGCCGCACGTCGGCCACATCAGGTCGGCCATCGCGTTCGACCAGCTCACCCGCTGGCTGCAGTACCGGGGCTTCCGCGTGACGGCGGTCCGCAACGTCACCGACATCGACGACAAGATCCTCGCCAAGTCCGCCGCGTCCTTCGGCCCCGATTTTGAGGACGAGCCCGGAGCCCAGCGCAACGAGGAATGGTGGGCCCTGGCCTACCGGTACGAGCAGGAATTCCTCAAGGCCTACGACACCCTGGGCGTCTCCCGCCCCACCTATGAGCCCCGCGCCACCGGCCACATCCCGGAAATGCACGCCCTCATCCAGCAGCTGATCGACCGCGGCCACGCCTACCCGGCCCTGGACGACTCCGGCGACGTCTACTTCGACGTGCGCTCGTGGTCCAAGTACGGCTCGCTGACGCGCCAGCGGCTCGACGACATGCAGGGCGCCCCGGACGCGGACCCGCGCGGCAAGAAGGACCCCCGCGACTTCGCGCTGTGGAAGGGCTACAAGGAGGGGGAGCCGACGACGGCGAGCTGGGACTCGCCGTGGGGCCCCGGCCGGCCGGGCTGGCACCTCGAATGCTCCGCGATGGTCACCAAGTACCTCGGCACCGAGTTCGACATCCACGGCGGCGGCCTGGACTTGCGCTTCCCGCACCACGAAAACGAAATGGCGCAGTCCCAGGCGGCAGGCCACGGGTTCGCCAACTTCTGGATGCACAACGGCATGGTCACGTACGCCGGCGAGAAGATGTCCAAGTCCATCGGCAACACCGTCAGCCCGGCGGAAATGCTCGAAATCGCCCCGCCGCGGGTTGTCCGGTACTACCTCGGTCAGGCGCAGTACCGCTCGGTCCTGGACTACCAGCCGACGTCCCTGCCGGAGGCGGCAGCCGCCGTCGAACGGATCGACGGGTTCCTCAGCCGCGCCGCCCGGGTCCTCCCGGACGCAGCACCGGATTCGTTGGAGGCTACCGTCCCGGAGGCTTTCGCCGCGGCGATGGACGATGACCTGAACGTCCCGCAGGCACTGGCATCCCTGCACGAGACGGTCCGGGCCGGCAACACGGCCCTCACGGACGGGGACCTCGACGCCGCCGGGCAGGCCCTCGCCAGCGTCAACTCCATGCTCGATGTGCTCGGCCTCAACGCCACTGCGACGCCCGCGGCCGACGAACAGGCCAACACCGCCCTCGGGGTCCTGGTCGAAGCACAGCTGGAGGCGCGGGCCCATGCCAGGGCCGCGAAGGACTGGGCGGCGTCCGACGCCATCCGGGACACCCTGGCCGCAGCCGGCGTCGTCGTCGAGGACGGTCCGGACGGGGCGAGCTGGAGCCTCAAGCGCGGCTGAACCTCGTTGCCGGCGGCCGTTGAAGTGGGCCGCCATCGTTCCTTCCGGTCGAGGATTTAACTCGAGTCAGTAGACTGGAGGTCAGACTTATCAACGAATCGCGTATTTAAAGGGTGAAACTCATGGCCAACAACGGTCGCCGCTCGGTCAAATTGAAGAAGGGCCCCTCCGTCGGAACCGGCGGTCACGGCCGTAAGGCACTTGAGGGCAAGGGCCCCACGCCGAAGGCGGAGGACCGCCCCTACCACAAGGCGTTCAAGAACAAGCAGCTCTCTGAGCGCTCCGAGGCCAAGCGCGCCAGCGGAAGCCGCACCACCAGCGCGGCGGCCCGCACCGGCCGCTCCGGTCCCAAGGGCCGCGCCACCGAAGAGGTCGTCACCGGCCGCAACTCGGTGGTCGAAGCTCTGCGCGCCGGCATCCCGGCCAAGGCACTGCACGTCGCTGTCCGCATCGAAATGGACGACCGCGTCAAGGAGTCCCTGAAGCTCGCTGCCGAACGCGGCATCCCGCTGATGGAAACCGGCAAGCCCGAGCTTGACCGCATGACCGACGACGCCATCCACCAGGGCCTCGTGCTGCAGATCCCGCCGTACGAATACCAGGACGCGTACGAACTCGCAGAGGAGACCCTCGAGGCCTGGAAGAAGGGCCACGTCGCCAACGCCCCGCTCTTCGTTGCCCTCGATGGCATCACCGACCCCCGCAACCTCGGCGCGATCATCCGCTCCGTCTCGGCCTTCAGCGGCCACGGCGTCGTGGTCCCCGAGCGTCGCTCCGTGGGCGTCACCGCCTCGGCCTGGAAGACCAGCGCCGGCGCTGCCGTCCGCGTCCCGGTCGCCCGCGCGGCCAACCTGAACAACACGCTCAAGGCGTTCAAGAACATGGGGATCTTCGTCCTGGGGCTCGACGGCGACGGCGACGTCTCGCTGCCCGATCTCGCCCTGGCCACCGAACCCGTGTGCCTCGTCGTAGGTTCCGAGGGCAAGGGCCTGAGCCGCCTGGTCCGCGAAAACTGCGACCAGATCGTCTCCATCCCGATTGACTCCGCCATGGAATCCCTGAACGCCTCCATGGCCGTAGGCATCTCCCTGTACGAAATCTCCCGCCAGCGCTCGGCAAAGTAGTCCCCTTCTTCGGGCCGGGTTGCGCCGGCACCGAAGTTTTGCCGTCGCCAGAGTCGTGGTTGAGTTTCGCCTGAACCAGAGTTTTGCCGTCGCTTAGACACCTCCCGACGCTCCGCTCGGCCGCGGCCGGCCTCACTGCGCTCTGGTCGGCGATGCGCTCCTTAGCAAAACTCCGGTTCCGGCGATGAGGCACTGTCACCTTTCGCGCAGTTCGGAAACGCTTCCTCTCACGTTGTGTGGGGGAGCGTTTCCGTTTAACGCGAAAACGGCTAACAGCAACGCGGGGTCAGATCGAACTCATGCGAGTCGTACGACGGGCGCGATCGGCCCCCCGCTGCTGTTGGCAAGGCACGCCTTTTGTCTTTTGTGTCGTTTCTTCTGAAGCAGCCCAGCGGGGCCCCAATATCGAGCGGGCGCTGGGGTCCTGCAAAGGAGCGCATCGCCGACCAGAGCCGGATGAGGCCGCCCGCGGCCGAAGTAGGCGGCGGGAGGTGTCTAAGCGACGGCAGGGCGCCGGTGTCCGCGGAAGGTGACCAGAAAAATGGTGACCACCGTCAGAAACACTGTCTGAGGAACAGACTGCTTAGAACCGGTGGCGGTTGGCCAGGACCGGGAGCTTGGTTCGGGCTTCCTTGACTGTTGCGGTGTCCACGTCGGCGAACAGCAGGCCCGGAGCGCCGTCGAGCTCTTCGATGATGTCGCCCATGGGGGAGACCACCACGGAGTGGCCCACGCCGGTGGGGGCGGAACCCTTGGCCGGGTGACCCACGCTGGCGGGGTCGCCCTGGCCGCAGGCGAGGACCAGGGTGGTGGAGTCCAGGGCGCGGGCGCGGGCCAGGAGCTTCCACTGTTCGGCCTTCCCGGGTCCCGATCCCCAGGAGGCGCACACTATGTTGACGTCGGCGCCGCGGTCGGCGTTTTCGGTGAAAAGGTCCGGGAAGCGGACGTCGTAGCAGGTGGCGAGGCCGAACGTCACGCCGTCGAGCTCGAAGGTGACCGGGGACGTGCCGGCGTCGACCGTGTCCGACTCGGCGAAACCGAAGGCGTCGAACAGGTGGATCTTGTCGTAGCTGGCCTCGACTCCCCGGCCTGTGGCCAGCAGGGTATTGCGCACCTTGGCGCCGTCGCCGGCTGTTCCCGGTGTGAACATCCCCGCGACGATCGTGATGCCGAGTTCCGAGGCGAGGGCGCGCACCCGGGAAGCCCACGGACCGTCCAGCGGCTCGGCGATATCCAGCAGCGAATTGCCGAAGGCCCGCATGGTGGCCTCCGGGAATACCACCAGGTCCGCGCCGCCGGACTTGGCCTGGCGGGCATAGTCCTCCAAGAGGGCGAGATTCGCAGCCAGATCGCGGCCAGTAATGATTTGGGCTAGTGCTACGCGCACATTTACCTCCATGTCGGCGCTTCATTACAGTATGCAGTGCGGTGGTCCGTACACTGCAAAACGTCATGAAAACGAAAACGGGGGCCATTTGTCCGGCCCGGCTAAGCTTTAAGCAATGGTTATGTCTTACATAGATACCGCTTCCACCGTAGACGCTTCGCGGGCGTTTCCGCTGGGGATCAGCACTCCGCACACCGGCTCGCCGGCAGTGGACGATCCTCGGGGTGCGTTCGCCAACGTGGCTGTCTACGCGCCCGGCGTGACCACCTTGGAAATCGCGTATCAGCCGCCAGAGGGCACCTGGCAGGCAAAGACACTGCCCAACCTCAGCGACGGCGTTCACCACGGCATCGTGGAGGGGATTCCCGCCGGCTCGCGCTACGGATTCCGGGCCTCGCCGGAACATGAGGCCCTCCCGTTGTCCATGCCCGCCACGGATTTCGACGCCGGCGAGGAGCAGCCGCTGCTGATGGACCCGTATGGGCGGGCCGTTGACGAACGCGAAGGGCTGATCACCAGTGTCCGGGTCGGCAACGACTTTGACTGGGGACTTGACCGCAGCCCCCGCGTGCCCTGGCGCAACACCATCGTCTACGAGGCCCACGTCAGGGGCCAGACCAAGCTGCACCCCGACATTCCGGAGGACCTTCAGGGGACCTATGCCGGCATGGCCCACCCGGCCATGATCGAGCACCTGATCTCGCTGGGCATCACGGCGATCCAGCTCCTGCCCGTCCATTTCCACATCGATGAGCCGCACCTCCAACAGCTCGGGCTGACGAATTACTGGGGCTACAACACGGCCGCCTTCTTCGCCCCGCACCCCGGTTACGCCACCGCGGCCGCACAGGCCGCCGGCCCCCACGCGGTACAGGATGAGTTCAAGGGCATGGTCAAACTGCTCCACGCCGCCGGGCTCGAGGTCATCCTTGACGTCGTGTACAACCACACCGCCGAGGGCGGCACCGACGGCCCTACCCTGAGCTTCCGTGGCCTGGGCGAGATGCAGTATTACCGCAACGACGGCCACGGCAAGTACGTCGACACCACCGGCTGCGGCAACAGCCTGAACTTCGCCGAACCCCGCGTGGTGCAGCTGGTGCTGGACTCCCTGCGCTACTGGGTGAGCGAGTTCCACATCGACGGCTTCCGGTTCGACCTCGCCGTCACGCTGTGCCGCAACAGCGCCAACGAATTCGATCCCCGGCACCCCTTCCTCGTCGCGGTGGGCGCCGATCCCGTCCTGTCCGGCGTCAAGCTGATTTCCGAACCCTGGGACGTGGGCTACGGTGGCTGGCAGACCGGCCGGTTCCCGGCCGGGTGGGTGGACTGGAACGATCACTTCCGCGACGCCGTCCGCAGCTTCTGGCTCGCCGACCGTGCAGCGATCGACGGCGGCGGCAGCGGCGGCCCGGTGGCGCGCCTCGCGGACGCCCTCTCCGGTTCCGCCCAGCTGTTCGAGGCATCCGGCCGGTCCCGGCTCGCCTCGCTGAACCTCATCACGGCCCACGATGGCTTCACCCTGGCCGACCTGACCGCTTACGACCGTAAGCACAACGAGGCCAACGGCGAGCAGAACCGCGACGGCCACGGCGACAACCGCAGCTACAACCACGGCTTCGAGGGCCCCACCGAAGACGGCGACATCCTTGCCCGGCGCGCCCAAAGCCGGCGGAACCTGATGGCCTGCCTGATGATTTCCCAAGGCGTCCCCATGATCACCGCAGGGGACGAGATCTGCCGGACCCAGCAGGGCAACAACAACGCCTACTGCCAGGACAACGCACTCACCTGGATTGACTGGACCAGCACCGCGGAATCCCATGCGATGCTGCGGACCACCAAGCGTGTCATCCGGCTGCGCAAGGAGTTCCTGGCCAGCCAGCCGCATGATTACCCGGCGCGCGACACCCAGTCGTATTTCCACTGGTTCGATGTCGATGGCAAGCCCATGTCAGCGGACACGTGGAACGACCCCGGCCACCGGGTGATCCAGCTCCTGCTCGGGTCCGACGACGGGCACGTGGACGGCCTGGTGGTGGTCAACGGCGGCGCCGACGACGTCAAGGTCACCTTGCCGGAACTGAACAACGAGGACGGCACCGGGCACCGGCTCTTCGAGCTTCGCGTGACCACCTCCGAACTCCATGACAGGCGCCAGGGCGCCCGCGTCGCCTCCGGCGAGCGGGACCTCGTCCAGGCCAACACAATCAATATCTACCGCACCTAGTTATCCGCGATTAAGGACCCCATGAAGATTTACTCGGCAGAGACCTGGACCATCGAAGAGCTCAAAGAGCAGATCGACGACGCCGGCCGCCGCGCCGTGGTGGTCCCCGCCGTCGAGACCAAACAGGCAGTCCTGGACACGTTCAGCGAGCTCCTGGAGGCCCCCGAGGACTACGGCACGGACCTCGACGCGCTGCACGATTCCCTGCACGACGTCGCCGATGCCGTGACAGACGACGGCGAGGCTCCGGTCACCTTCATCTGGCAGGTGCCTGCCGCCCTCCGCGCGGACCGCTCCTTCGGCGTCATCTGCGAAACGCTGCAGGACGCCGAAGGCTACGCCGGCAACAGCCTGAACGTCATCGCCGTCTGCCTCTAGTCGAGGCCGGGTGTTGCCGGTCAGGCGCCGGTGAGGATGGGATCAGGCGTTGACGATCAGGCCAAGTTCCGCCTTGGACGCCAGCGCCTCATTCTTCGGCAGCACCCGCACGGTGTAGCCGAAGGAGCCCGACCGGTCAATCACCAGGGTGCCGCTGAAAAGGTGCCGGCCCTTGCCGAGGTCCTCCGCAGCCTTCAATTCCGCGACCGTGATGTCCGTCAGCTCGTCGGTGTCCTCGGCCCGGCCATAGGCCACCTCGACATAGACATCCTCCGGTGAGAGCTCGCGCAGGGCCACGTACGCGTTGACCTGCAGCAGGTCGCCGATCTGCGGGTCCTCGGAAACCCCCACAGAGTCGACGTGCTCCACCTGGATCTGCGGCCACGCGGCCCGGATCCGTGAGGTCCACGCCGCCAGGGCCTTGGCCTGGGCGTAGTCGTCCGCCACGGCGTGGCGTCCCGCGATCGCGGCGGGCCGGTACAGCACATTGACGTAGTCCCGGAGCATCCGTTCCGCTGAAACCGCCGGGCCAAGGTGGGACATGGTGTGCTTGATCATGGAGACCCAGTGCGTGGGGACCTTCTGCGGGCCCGGCTGGGACGGCCCGGCGGCTCCGGCCGAGTCGGACACGGTCAGCCCGTAGAACCGCGGGGCCACCTGCGTTTCGAGCAGCTCGTACAGTGCCGCCGCCTCGATGTCGTCGCGCTCTTCCGGGGAGGCGTCGTTGTTGGCGGTCGGGATCGCCCAGCCGTTCTCGCCGTCGTACATCTCGTCCCACCAGCCGTCCATGACCGAAAGGTTCAGCGAACCGTTCAGGGCGGCCTTCATGCCGGAGGTTCCGCAGGCTTCCAGCGGACGCAGCGGGTTGTTCAGCCACACATCGCAGCCCGGGAACAAGGTCCGGGCCATGGCGATGTCGTAGTTGGGCAGGAACGCGATCCGGTGCCGCACGGCGGGGTCGTCGGTGAACCGGACCAGGTCCTGGATCATCTTCTTGCCGGCGTCGTCTGCCGGGTGCGACTTCCCGGCGATGACCAGCTGGATGGGATGCGTCTTGTGCAGCAGCAGCGCCTTGAGCCGGTCCGGGTCGCGCAGCATCAGGGTCAGCCGCTTGTAGGTCGGCACGCGCCGGGCAAAGCCAATGGTCAGGATGTCCGGGTCCAGGACGGAATCCGTCCACGCCAGCTCCGCGTCGGCCGCGCCGCGTTTCTTCCAGGCGGCCCGGAGCCGGCGCCGGACATCCTCCACCAGGGACACTCGCATCTCCCGGCGCAGCGCCCAGAGGTCCTCATCGGTGACGTTGTAGGCCAGGTCCCAACGGCCCTGCGCCTCCGCGTCGGCACCGAACTGGTCCCGCGCCAACGCCGAGATCCGGGGGTCCACCCAGGTGGGGACGTGCACGCCGTTGGTGACGGAGGTGATCGGGATTTCGGAATGGTCGAATCCCGGCCAGAGGGCGGAGAACATCCCGCGGGACACCACGCCGTGCAGTTTGGCCACACCGTTGGCCCGCTGGGCCAGGCGCAGGCCCATGACGGCCATGTTGAACACGAACGGGTTGCCGTCCCCGAAGTCCTCGCGGCCCAGGTCCAGGATTTTTGCCACCGGGACGTCCGGGGCGAGGCCGGCTTCGAAGAAGTGCTGAATCTGGGAAATTTCGAAGCGGTCGATGCCCGCGGGGACCGGTGTGTGGGTGGTGAACACGGTGGATGCCCGGCCGGCGGCCAGGGCCTCGTCCCAACTCAGCGGATCCGCGCCGGACATCAGCTCCTGGATCCGCTCGACGCCCAGGAACCCGGCGTGTCCTTCGTTGGTGTGGAAGACCTCCGGCGCGGGGACCCCCGTGAGCCGCTGGAACTCGCGCAGCGCCTTGACCCCGCCCATGCCCAGCAGGAGTTCCTGCTGCAGGCGGTGGTCACCGCCGCCGCCGTACAGGCGGTCCGTGATGCCGCGGGCTGCTTCGTCATTGCCCGGAACGTTGGAGTCCAGCAGCAGCAGCGGAACGCGTCCGACGTCGGCCCGCCACACGTGCGCCAGCAGGCGCCGGCCCTGGGGGAGGGGCAGCGAGATCTGGACCGGTTTGCCGTTGCCGTCCGGGGCGGCCTCGCGCAGGAGCGTCAGGGGCAGCCCGTCCGGGTCGAGGACGGGGTAGGTTTCCTGCTGCCAGGCGTCGCGGGAGAGCGACTGCTTGAAGTAGCCGGCCTGGTACAGGAGGCCGACGCCGATCAGCGGCACGCCAAGGTCCGAGGCCGCCTTCAGGTGGTCGCCGGCCAGGATGCCGAGGCCGCCGGAGTACTGGGGCAGGACTTCGGTGATGCCGAACTCGGGTGAGAAGTAGGCGATGCAGGAGGGGGCGCCGTCGCCGAGGCTCTGGTACCAGCGCGGCTGGTCCAGGTACCGGTCGAGGTCGTCGGCTGCCGCATGGACGCGCTGCACCACGTCCTGGTCCGCCGCGAGGCGCTGCAGCTCTTCCCGGCTTACCAGGCCCAGGAACGTCACGGGGTCGTGGGCGCTCTCCGCCCAGATCCCGGGGTTGAGCGACTCGAAAAGCTCCCGGGTGGGCCTGTGCCAGGACCACCGGAGATTGGTGGCGAGCCGGGCCAGCGGCCGGATGGACTCCGGGAGAACGGTTCTGACGGTAAATCTGCGGATTGCCTTCACGAGCGAAACACTAACGGACAAGTCGGTGCCCCGGAACCGCTTTAAGATTCTTTCCTGTAAATGACGAATATCAGTCCGGCCAGAACCGCAAACCTCCGGAAAACATGGCGGGCCTTAGCATTCTGGCCGTTTTGTAGATAACGTCGAGCCTGTGACGAATAACTCGCGAACCAGCGCCGTGTCCAAGCAAAAGCCCAAGGCCCTGATCACGGATGGCCTGCGATTTGGCCGCTTTCCGATCACCGCCGTGCAGCCTTCGGTGGACGGCGGAAAATTCCCCGCCAAAGCCGTCGAGGGCCAAACCATTGTCGTTGGAGCCACCGCGTTCCGGGAGGGACACGACCAGCTCGGCGTCAGCGCCGTCCTGCTCGACCCGCGCGGCAAAGAGCGGCAGCGGGTCCGGCTGGCCCCGCCTCGCGGACCCCGCGGGATGGGCACGGACCGTTGGGAAGGCCTCCTGACCCCGCCTGCAACGGGCAACTGGTCCTTCGTCATCGAGGCCTGGCATGACCGCTACGGCACTTGGCACCACAACGCCGAGGTCAAGGTGGAGGCCGGCATCGACGTCGAGCTCATGCTGGCCGAAGGCGCGGCACTGCTTGCGGATGCATCCGAGGAAGCCTCGCGACCCTCCGGTGACCGCCGGACGCTGCGGATGGCCGTCGTCGTCCTCTCCGATACGTCCCGGACACCCGAAGAGCGGCTCGCCGCAGGCTTCAGCGCCGACGTCGCCGCCGTCGTCGAACGCCAGCCCATCCGCGAACTGGTGACAGTTTCCGAGCCCTACCCGCTGCTGGTGGAGCGAACGCTCGCCGGTGCCGGCTCCTGGTACGAATTCTTTCCGCGCTCCGAAGGCGCCGTGCGCAACCACGAGACCGGCGAATGGACCTCGGGCACCTTCCGCACCGCGGCGGAGCGCCTCGACGCCGTCGCCGCCATGGGCTTCGACATCATCTACATGCCCCCGATCCACCCGATCGGCCTCCAGCACCGCAAGGGCCCGAACAACACCCTCATTGCCGGCCCGCATGATCCCGGCTCGCCGTGGGCCATCGGCTCCCACGAGGGCGGCCACGACGCCATTCACCCGGACCTGGGCACCTTCGAGGACTTCGACGCCTTCGTGGCACGCGCCGGCGAACTCGGGCTGGAGGTCGCCCTGGACCTTGCCCTGCAGGCCGCGCCGGACCACCCGTGGGTGCAAAGCCACCCGGAATGGTTTACCACCCGAGTTGACGGCACTATTGCCTACGCGGAGAATCCGCCGAAGAAATACCAGGACATTTTCCCGCTGAATTTCGACAACGACCCCGCCGGGCTGTCCAACGAAATTCTCCGGATCGTGCTGCTCTGGGTCAGCCACGGCGTCAAGGTCTTCCGGGTGGACAATCCGCACACCAAACCCGTGTGGTTCTGGGAATGGCTGATCGGCAAGGTCAATAAGAAACACCCCGACGTCGTCTTCCTCGCCGAGGCGTTCACCCGCCCGGCCATGATGCACGCGCTGGGCCGGGCCGGCTTCCAGCAGTCCTACACGTACTTCACCTGGCGGAACACCAAGGAGGAGCTGGAGGAGTACTTCCAGGAGGTCAGCCACGAATCTTCGGCCTACTTCCGGCCGAACTTCTTCGTCAACACCCCGGACATCCTCACCGAATACCTGCAGTTCGGCGGCCCGGCGGCCTTCAAGATCCGGGCCGCCCTGGCCGCGACGGCCAGCCCGATCTGGGGTGTGTACGCCGGGTTTGAGCTTTACGAACACGTGGCGCGGCCCGGCGCCGAGGAATACATCGACAACGAGAAGTTTGAGTACAAGTCCCGCGACTGGGATGCGGCGAGCGAATCGGGGCGTTCCCTGGCCCCGTACCTGACCCGGCTCAACGCGATCCGGCGCGCACACCCGGCCCTGGGGGATCTGCAGAACCTGACGGTGCACCAGAGCTCGGACCCCTCCACCGTGGTGTACTCCAAGCACAAGATCCTTCCGGACGGCAGCAAGGACACCGTGATCATCGTCGTCAACGTGGACCCGCACGGCACACGGGAAAGTACCGTGTCCCTGGATCTGGCGGCGCTGGACCTGGACCCGGAGAACTTCACGCACAACGGCCGCTTCATGGTCGATGACTTGCTGACCGGCGAAAGTTGGGAATGGGGGGAGTACAACTACGTCCGCTTGGACCCGCACGTCGAGGCCGCACACATTCTTAGCATCCGGAGGTAGTGCCAGTGAGTTTCAGCCCGCAGAACCCGAGCCAGCACTTCAGCCCGAGGGGAGGCTTTGAACTGAACGCTCCCGGGCTTCAGCACGATCCCCTCTGGTACCGCAAGGCGGTCTTCTATGAGGTGCTCGTCCGGGGCTTCGCCGACGGGAACGGGGACGGCTCGGGCGACTTCCACGGCCTGATCGAGAAACTGGACTACCTGCAGTGGCTGGGGGTGGACTGCCTCTGGCTGCCGCCGTTCTTCCAGTCACCGCTTCGCGACGGCGGCTATGACATCTCGGATTACAACTCCGTGCTGGACGAGTTCGGCACCATCAGCGACTTCAAGCGACTCGTGGCGGAGGCACACGCCCGGGGCGTCCGGGTGATCATCGACCTGCCGCTGAACCACACCTCCGATCAGCACCCGTGGTTCCAGGAGTCCCGCAAGGATCCGGACGGGCCCTTCGGCGACTTCTACGTCTGGAGCGACACGGACGAAAAGTACGAAGACGCCCGCATCATCTTCGTGGACACGGAGGAATCCAACTGGACCTTCGACCCCATCCGCCGCCAGTTCTTCTGGCACCGGTTCTTCAGCCACCAGCCCGACCTCAACTTCGAAAACCCCAAGGTCATCGACGCGCTCTTCGACGTCGTGCGGTTCTGGCTGGACCAGGGCATCGACGGGTTCCGGGCCGACGCCATTCCGTACCTGTTCGAGGAGGAGGGCACCAACTGCGAGAACCTGCCGCAGACCCACGAATTCCTCCGCCAGCTACGCCGGATGGTCGATGAAAGCTACCCGGGCCGCGTGATCATTGCCGAGGCCAACCAGCCGCCCGCCGAGGTGGTCGAGTACTTCGGCACCGAGGAGGAACCGGAGTGCCACATGGCGTTCCACTTCCCGATCATGCCGCGCCTCTACTACGCGCTGCGGGACCAGAAGGCGTCGCCCATCATCGAGACGATGAAGGACACCCCGGACATTCCCGAAGGCGCCCAGTGGGGCACGTTCCTGCGCAACCACGACGAGCTGACGCTGGAAATGGTCACGTCCGACGAACGCGCCGCGATGCTCGGCTGGTACGCGCCGGATCCGCGCATGCGGGCCAACATCGGCATCCGACGCCGGCTGGCGCCGTTGCTGGATAACTCCCGCTCCGAAATCGAGCTCATCAATGCCCTGCTGCTGTCCCTGCCGGGCAGCCCGTTCCTGTATTACGGGGACGAGATCGGCATGGGGGACAACATTTGGCTTGAGGACCGGGACGCTGTCCGCACGCCGATGCAATGGAACCCGGACCGGAACGCCGGGTTCTCCAGTGCCGATCCCGGCAAGCTGTACCTGCCGGTGATCCAGTCGCTGGTCTACAACTACAGCATGGCGAACGTGGAGGCCGAGGCCGCCCATTCGGGCTCGCTGCTGCGCTGGACCCGGCAGATCCTGAGCGTCCGCAAGAACCACCCCGCGTTCGGACTTGGCGCGTTCAAGCATGTGGAAGCCGACCACGACGTCGTCCTCGCCTACCTGCGGGAGCTCCCGGAAGGCAACGCCGCCGGCGCGGACGCGGAGACCATCCTGTGCGCCTTCAACCTCTCCCAGCACCCCGTGGCGACCACGCTGCGGGTGCCGAACTTCGCCGGCCGGGGCCTCCGGGACGTTTTCGGCGGCCAGGCGTTCCCTGCGATCGGCGAGGACGGAACGCTGACGCTGACGCTGGGCAGCCACGATTTCTTCTGGTTGCGGATCCGTTCGGCAGCCTCCAACCCGACATCCCCGTTCACACAGGCGATGCCCATCCTGTCCATCGAAGGCTGAGATGACTCGACCGACCCTTACCCCGCCCCTGAGCGGATTGCTCGGCGCCTGGCTTCCGCACCAGCGGTGGTTCCCGGTCAAGAGTGCGGAGTTCACCTTCGAGCCGGTGGGCGGGCTGCGGCTCGGGGCCGGCGCCGAGGATGCCCCCGGCGCGGCGGAGTTTGAGGTGCTGCTGCTCGCGGTGTCCTACCCCACCCCCGGCGGCAGCCGGACCGACATCGTCCAGGTGCCGCTCAGTTTCCACCCGGAGCCCCTGCCCGGGGCGGAGCGGGCGCTGATCGGCGAGCTTCCCGGCACACGCGCCGACGCCGCCCACCGGTGGGTCTACGACGGCGTCCATGATGCCTCCTTCGTCGCCGCCTGGCTGGAGCTCATGCGCCACGGCGGGAGCACGCCGTCGGGGAACGCCACCGGCCACCTGGTGGACTCTGGCTACCGCCTGCCGTTTGCAACGGGCAAGGTCAAGGTGCTCTCCGGCGAGCAGTCGAACAGTTCGGTAATCGTCGACGACAACGACGGCGGCACAGTCGCCATCGTGAAGTTCTTCCGTGTGCTGTCCGAAGGCCAGAACCCCGAAGTCGAAATCGGTGCTGCGCTGACGGCGGGGCGCACGGAGGAGGTCCCGGCGACCCTTGGCTGGGTGGCCGGGGAATGGGAGACTCCGGCGGCCGCACTCGGGCAGGGGCACTCCGGAGCCGCCCGTCCCGCGCGCGGCGAGCTCGCGGTGGCGCACGAATTCCTCGCCGGCGGACTAGACGCCTGGCGGCTCGCCGTGGACGCGGCCAGCCGGGGGACCGGGTTCACCGCCGAAGCCCACGCACTGGGCGCCGCGACGGCCACCGTGCACCGGAGGCTCGCCGAGGCGCTGGGCACAGCCGCCGAATCCGCGCCGGGCCAGGACATCGCCCCGGGAGTAGCCGAACGCGTCCGCCAGTCCTGGAACCAGGCGTCCACCGCCGTCGGGCCTTACGAAGAGGCGCTCAACCGTCTCCTCGGCCGGCTCGAAGGCACCGGCGCCGGTCCGCTCCAGCGGATCCACGGGGACCTCCATCTCGGGCAGATCCTGCAGGTCCCGGGCAGTTCCGTCCCGGGCGGGCCCGGGGCCGCACCGCGCTGGGCCATTCTCGACTTCGAGGGCGAGCCGTTGCGTCCCATCTCCGAACGCAACTTCCCCGACGTCCCTCTTCGCGACGTCGTGGGCATGCTCCGGTCCTTCGACTACGCCGCCGGCGCCGCCGTCCGCGAAAATCCCGGTGCCGTGGTGCCCGGGACATGGGTGGACGACTGCGCGGAGGCCTTCCTGGCCGGCTACGCCGAAGTAATCCCCGGCAGCATCGACCGCGATGCGCCGCTCTTCGTGGCGCTGTGGCTCGACAAAGCCCTCTACGAAGTCATCTACGAACTAAGGAACAGGCCGGACTGGCTCTCCATTCCGGTTAACGCATCGCGTCGTCTCCTCGGCAGTACAGGTTCCGGCGTCGCCGCCGAAGCCGCAGCGGAAGGTATAAAAATGACAGGATCAGCACGTATCGATCGACCCGGCGCACCACTGCCCGTGGACGGTGAGACCCTTGCGAGGGTCGGCACCGGCGAGCACCACGCGCCCCACTCGGTCCTCGGCGCCCACCTTGATGACCACGGCCACGTCACCATCCGGACGGTGAAGCACCTGGCGGAATCGGTTTCTGTCGTGACGTCGGCAGGCGCGGTGCCCATGAGCCACGAGGCGGGCGGCGTGTGGGTGGCCGTGATGGAACCCCTCGAGCACGGACACGTGCCGGACTACCGGCTCGAAGTGACCTACAAGGACCACGAGCCGCAGGTCATGGACGATCCCTACCGCTACCTGCCGACCATCGGCGAAGTGGACCTGCACCTGATCGGCGAAGGCCGGCACGAGCGCCTGTGGGATGTCTTGGGCGCGCACGTCCAGCACTACAAGTCCTCGCTGGGCGACGTCGACGGCGTGTCCTTCGCCGTGTGGGCACCGAACGCCGAGGCAGTCCGCGTCAAGGGCGACTTCAACGGCTGGGACGGCCGCGAACACTCCATGCGCTCCCTCGGTTCCACGGGGGTGTGGGAGCTCTTCATCCCGGGCGTTGTAGCAGGGGCGTGCTACAAGTTTGAACTCAGGACCCGGCACGGATTCTGGGTGGAAAAGGCGGACCCGCTGGCCTTCGGGACCGAGATCCCGCCGCTGACGGCATCCCGGGTGGTCGAGCCCTCCTATGTGTTCAAGGACGCCGAGTGGATGCAGGCCCGCGCCGAACGCGATCCGCACAACTCACCCATGAGCGTCTATGAAGTCCACCTCGGCTCATGGCGCGTGGGGCTGGGGTACCGCGAACTGGCCAAGGAACTCGTCGAGTACGTCAAATGGCTCGGCTTCACCCACGTGGAGTTCATGCCCGTTGCCGAGCACCCCTTCGGCGGCTCGTGGGGTTACCAGGTCACCTCCTACTTCGCGCCGACCTCACGCTTCGGGCACCCGGACGAATTCCGCCACCTCGTTGACGAACTCCACCAAGCCGGCATCGGCGTCCTCCTGGACTGGGTTCCCGCCCACTTCCCCAAGGACGAATGGGCCCTGGCCCGGTTCGATGGCGAAGCCCTGTACGAGCACGCCGATCCGAACCTGGGCGAGCACCCGGACTGGGGCACGCTGATCTTCGACTTCGGCCGCACGGAGGTGCGCAACTTCCTGGTGGCCAACGCTCTTTACTGGCTCGACGAGTTCCACATCGACGGGCTGCGCGTGGACGCCGTCGCCTCCATGCTGTACCTGGACTACTCCCGCGAAGAGGGGCAGTGGCAGCCGAACCGCTTTGGCGGCCGCGAAAACCTTGAGGCGATTTCCTTCCTCCAGGAGGTCAACGCCACGGTGTACAAGACCCACCCCGGCGCGGTCATGATCGCCGAGGAATCCACCGCGTTCCCGGGCGTCACCGCACCCACGAGCGGCGGCGGGCTGGGCTTCGGCCTCAAATGGAACATGGGCTGGATGCATGACTCGCTCCAGTACATGGCCGAGGACCCGTACAACCGCAGGTGGCACCACGGAACCATCACGTTCTCGATGGTCTATGCCTTCTCGGAAAACTTCCTGCTGCCAATCAGCCACGATGAAGTCGTGCACGGCAAGGGCTCCATGCTGCGCAAGATGCCCGGTGACCGTTGGCAGCAGCTGGCAAACCTGCGCGCGTTCCTGGGATATCAGTGGGCGCACCCGGGCAAGCAGCTGATCTTCATGGGCACAGAATTCGGCCAGGAAGCGGAGTGGTCGGAGCAGCACGGCCTGGACTGGTGGCTCGCAGACATCCCGGCGCACAACGGCATGCAGCTCCTGACCAAGGACCTCAACGAGCTGTACCGTTCCACGCCGGCCCTGTACCAGCAGGACAACCAGCCCGAGGGATTCCAATGGATCAACGGGGGAGACTCGGACCGGAACGTCCTGACGTTCATCCGCCGCGACGCAGACGGCAACCCGCTGGTCTGCGCCGTGAACTTCTCCGGCGGCCCGCACACGGACTACCAGCTCGGCGTCCCAACGGCCGGCAAATGGCAGGAAGTGCTCAACACCGACGCCGCCACTTATGGCGGTTCCGGGGTTGAAAACACCGGCACGTTGACTGCGACCAAGGGGGGCCTCGACGGACAACCTGCCACGCTGGTGGTCACCCTGCCGCCGCTCGGCGCGGCCTACTTCAAGCCGCTCGCTTAGGCCCGTCGCCCGAACCAAACACGGGCCGCCGCCGCCGGCACTGCTGGAAGGCCAACCGAAGGCGCGCTGAAAAGCCCGGAATCCGCGTGATTCCGGGCTTTTCAGCACCCTGCTCCAGGCCGCTTTGTCAGCTCGGCCAAGTGGTGGTAGAGTTTATTTCCGCGCTGCTCCCCGGAGTTGAACGGCCACCAAGACCCAGAAGCCAATGGCAAGAATGAGTCTGGAACGCCGATTTGACAAGGGTGAAGCGGCCGGGTAAGTTTGAAAAGTTGCTCCGGAGCGATCCGCGACTGAATGTTGGTTGTGGTGGTGCCGGGTGTGTCTGTTGTTTGAGAACTCAATAGTGTGCCAAGTTTGTTGATACCAATTTATTGTAATGGATTGGTTGAATTGACCAGGTTATGCCACCCCGTGGTGTGGTCTGGTTTTTACAGCTGGTTTCAAATTTTGTGCAGCCTGGTTATCCCGTTTTCCCGGGGTTCCTGGTTGTGTCTGTTTTACTTCAACGGAGAGTTTGATCCTGGCTCAGGATGAACGCTGGCGGCGTGCTTAACACATGCATTTCGAACGATGATCCGGTGCTTGCAC
>NZ_JBFTKG010000007.1:0-137838 GCF_056395825.1 Arthrobacter sp. 05T47
CGTTGACCTCATTCCGTTTGATTGGTTCGAGAACGACGTTAAGTGATCCAACACACAGGTGTCAAGTAAGAGATTACATGTGCACCATTCCTGTAAACCTCAAGCCGCCGGTCAACGCCCCATGGAGGGGTCCTTAGAAAGCGCGTTCTCCTTCGAATTAAGGCCGTTTCTCTGCTGATTATGCGGTAAGAGAAGGCTGGGGCGCAGGCTCTGTCGCGCAATCAGGCCCGCGGATTGTGTCAACTATTAGTTGACGGCCAGCCTGCTGTCAATTACCTTGGAATGAGGCTGGGCCAAGAATCATCAGCTCAGGTTTGGCTTTCCCTAACGAAGGCCCGGCTCAACGTCGTGAAGAAGCAGCGTTGGGCATGGACAGCGGGGCGAAATCAGACTCGTGGCGGCCGATAGCCCCCAACACTTTAAGCAAGGAGAGTGCTCCGTGGATAACGCCACTGCAGCCGAGAAAAACAAGATCGAAACCTTGGAAGCAAAGCGCTACCAAGCCGTAGTCGACGGTGATTACGACGCCTTCGAGGGCCTGTGCCACCAGCGCCTGGTGTACACGCATTCGCTGGGTGACCGTGACACGCTGAGCAGCTACCTGGAAAAGCTTCGCAAGGGCTTCTACAGGTACCACCGGATCGACCACCCCATCGAAGACATCGTCCTGATTGGGGACACCGCACTCGTACTGGGACAGATGAACGCGGACCTCACTGTCAACGGAACCCACAAAACGCTTGCCAACAGTGCACTCTCGGTATGGATAAAAGAGGGCGAGAGCTGGAAGTTCCTGGCGTACCAGCCGACGCCCCGCAAGCCAGCGGCAGCCTAGACCCCGCAACCCCTGCCCGCGCCAACGAAGGAAGAACCATGAACCAGGCTTTTGTTTACGACGCTGTGCGTACCCCCTTCGGGAAGTTCGGTTCCGGCCTCGCCGCCGTCCGCCCGGATGACCTTGCAGCGCACGTCATCACCGAATCCGTGAAACGCGCCCCCGCGCTGGACCCCGAGCGGATCGATGAGGTGGTCTTCGGGAACGCCAACGGCGCCGGCGAGGAAAACCGCAACATCGCCCGGATGGGCACCTTGCTGGCCGGGCTGCCGGTCTCGGTCCCCGGCACCACGGTCAACCGGCTCTGCGGGTCCTCCCTGGACGCGGCGATCATCGCCTCCCGGCAGATCGCCACCGGCGACGCGGAGCTSATGCTGATYGGCGGCGCCGAATCGATGTCCCGSGCCCCSTGGGTRCTGCCCAAGACCGAGAAGCCCTACCCGGCCGGGGRCCTGACCCTGGCCTCCACCACGCTGGGCTGGCGGCTGGTGAACCRRGCCATGCCSGCGGACTGGACCATCTCCCTGGGCGAGGCCACCGAACGGCTGGCGGAGAAGTACGGCGTGACCCGGCAGGCGCAGGACGAGTTCTCCGCCGSCTCCCACAACCTCGCCGCCGCGGCCTGGGACGAGGGCTTCTACGACAACCTCGTCGTCCCGGTCCCGGGCACGGACCTGGTCCGCGACGAAGGCATCCGGGCCGGGTCCTCGGCGGAGAAGCTCGCCGGGCTCAAGACCGTGTTCCGCACCGAAAACGGCACCGTCACCGCCGGGAACGCGTCCCCGCTCTCCGACGGCGCGTCCGCGGCGTGGCTGGGCAGTGAAAACGCCGCCGGGATCCTGGGCCTGGAGCCTTTGGCCCGGATCGCCGGGCGCGGCGCGCACGCCAACGATCCCCAGTACTTCGGCTACGCCCCGGTCGAGGCCGCGAACAAGGCCCTCGCCAAGGCCGGCATCGGCTGGGACCAGGTCGGCGCCGTCGAACTGAACGAGGCGTTCGCCGCGCAGTCCCTGGCCTGCATCAACGCCTGGGSCATCGACSCKGGMATCGTGAACCGGCACGGCGGCGCGATCGCCATGGGCCACCCGCTCGGCGCCTCCGGCGGCCGGATCCTGGGCACCCTGGCCCGGAGCCTGCAGGCCTCCGGCGAACGCTGGGGCGTCGCCGCGATCTGCATCGGCGTCGGCCAGGGCCTCGCCGTCGTCCTCGAAAACATGACCGCTGCCGGAACCAACACAGGAAAGGCGTAAGCGATGCTGAATTTCATTGACACCGTCGGCGAGGCCGTCGCCGGGATCAACGACGGCTCCACCGTGATGATCGGCGGGTTCGGCAACGCCGGCCAGCCCTTCGAACTGATCGACGCGCTGCTGGAGTGCGGCGCCACCGACCTGACCGTRGTGAACAACAACGCCGGCCAGGGCGACCAGGGCCTGGCCCTGCTSATCAAGGARGGCCGGGTGAAGAAGATGATCTGCTCSTTCCCSCGGCAGTCCGACTCCTGGCACTTYGACRCCAAGTACMRSGCCGGYGAGRTYGAGCTCGAACTCGTCCCGCAGGGAAACCTSGCCGAGMGGATCCGGGCCGCCGGCGCCGGGATCGGCGGGTTCTTCACGCCCACCGGCTACGGCACCATGCTCGCCGAGGGCAAGGAAACCCGCTTCCTGGAYGGCAAATGGCAGGTGTTCGAGACSCCCATCCACGCCGACGTCGCCCTTATCAAGGCGCTCACGGCCGACGGGAAGGGCAACCTCGTCTACCGCAAGACCGCACGGAACTTCGGYCCCATCATGGCCGCCGCSGCSAARCACASCATCGYCCAGGTCTCCGAGATCGTCCCCACCGGCGGCCTGGACCCGGARRWCATCGTGACCCCCGGMATCTACGTCAACAGCATYGTGAAGGTGGCCTGAGATGAGCATCCMAACCACGATCCAGACCTCCGACAAACCCCTGGGCCGGGACGATCTCGCCCGCCTCGTGGCCCGCGACATCGASCCCGGATCCTTCGTGAACCTCGGCATCGGCCAGCCCACCCTGGTCTCGAACTACCTCGARCCGGAGCAGAACATCACGCTCCACACCGAGAACGGCATGCTGGGCATGGGCCCGGAAGCCGCCGGGGACCAGATCGACGGCGACCTCATCAACGCCGGCAAGATCCCCGTGACCGAACTGCCGGGCGCATCCTACTTCCACCACGCAGACTCCTTCGCGATCATGCGCGGCGGCCATCTGGACATCTGCGTGCTTGGCGCCTTCCAGGTCTCCGCCACGGGTGACCTCGCCAACTGGCACACCGGCGCCCCGGACGCGATCCCCGCCGTCGGCGGCGCCATGGACCTCGCCACCGGGGCCAAGGACGTGTTCGTCATGATGACGCTTCTGACCCGCGACGGCGCATCCAAGATCGTCGAGGCGTGCACCTACCCGCTCACCGGGATCGGCTGCGTCACCCGCGTCTACACGGACAAGGCCGTCTTCCTGACCGGGCCCGACGGCGTCCAGGTGCGCGAGACGTTCGGCTGCACCCTCGAGGAACTCCAGGCCATGGTCCCCGTGCCGCTGCGTCCGGCGGATCCACGCTGACAGTCCTGCGGCCGGAGACCTTGCGCCCCGCTAAAGTGATGCGGGACCGAAAGGCGAAAAATGATTGAGCCAGCCAGGAGCGGCGGCGCGCCCGCGGCCAGCGACCAATACGTGCAATCGCTGGCGCGCGGGCTTGCCGTGATCCGTGCCTTCGACACGGAACACCCCAAAATGACGCTGACCGAGGTGGCGGCCCGGACCGAACTGACCCGGGCCACGGCCCGGCGGTTCCTGCACACCCTGGTGGAGCTGGGCTATGTCCGCACCGATGGCAAGATCTTCGCCCTGACCGCCAAAGTGCTGCAGCTCGGCTACGCCTACCTGTCCGGACTGTCCCTGCCGCAGCTCGCCCAACCGCACCTGGAGGAGCTCTCGCTCGAGCTGGGGGAGTCGACGTCGGCAGCGGTGCTCGAAGGCACCGACATCGCCTACATCGCGCGGGTGTCCACCCGGCGGATCATGACGGTGGGCATCACGGTGGGCACCCGCTTCCCCGCCTACGCAACCTCCATGGGCAGGGTGCTGCTGGCGGCCCTGGCCCCGGCGAAGCTGGAAGAGTACCTCGCGGCCGCCGACATCCGGCCCCTGACCCCCGGGTCCATCGGAACGAGGGCCGCACTCCTGGCGGAACTGGACACTGTCCGTGCCCAGGGCTGGTGCCTGCTGGACCAGGAACTCGAGCTGGGACTGATGTCCATCGCGGCGCCGGTCCATGACGGGCCCAAAGTGGTGGCGGCGATCAACGTCTCGCTGCAGGCCCAGAGYGTTTCGGCACAGCCCGACCCCGCTGCCTACCTCGATGCCGTGCGCGACGCGACGGTGGCAACGGCGGAACTCATCTCGGAGGACCTGACCTCGGGGCGGTGAAACACCCCTCCGACAGGACGGCCGGAAGAGCGCCGTCAGTTCAGGGGGCGGAATCCGGGACGGGCCCTGTTGAAACCGTGATGGTGACGCCCCCGGGTTCGTCACTGATTTTCAGATGCAGTCCCCGGCCCACTATCGAGGAATGGATGTCCTCGCTGTCGCCGGGGGCCAGCTGCTCGGCCAGCCGGGTGAGCGCCAGGGCCATCGCCCGGCCCCAGTCATGGGGATCCATGCTGGAGGATTCAGCGGTAGCCGAATAGTTCTCTGGTTCAGTCATCTGCTCCCACTTTCGGCGTCCGGAGCGCAGGCTCCGGCACATCACGAAGCCCAGTCTAGTGAGGCACACGAGCCGACGTCCACGATTGGCGCCGGTGCTGCGGAGGTTGCGCGGACACTGCGGCTAGGATTTCACGTTAGGGACTTCTCCCGCCTAATTGCCCTAAGGACGTCATGACAGAGAACAAAACGGCGACGCCGGAGACCCCCGATACCACCGCCTCCCTGCGGGCCGCAGTGGTTATCAACCCGATGAAATCTCCCGGCGAGAGCTTTCGGGCCTCCTTCTTCCGCCTGTGCGAGACCCAGGGCTGGGCCGAGCCGCTGTGGCTGGAAACCACCAAAGAGGACACCGGGCTTGGCCAGGCGCGCCAGGCCCTGGACGCCGGGGTCGACGTCGTCATCGCCGCGGGCGGCGACGGAACCGTCCGCTGCGTGGCGGAGGTCCTTGCGGGCACCGGCACACCGATGGGCCTGGTGCCTATGGGCACCGGCAACCTGCTGGCCCGCAATCTGGGCGTCGACATCACCGACCCCGTGGCCGCCAGCTACGACGTCCTGAGCGGCACGGACGTCAAGGTGGACGTGGTGAAGGCCAGGCTGGACCACGCCGAGGACGAACACCTCTTCCTTGTCATGGCAGGGCTTGGCTACGACGCCGCCATCATGGCGAACACCGTGGATGAACTCAAGGACCGCGTGGGTTGGCTCGCCTATGTTGAAGCCGGCATCCGGCACCTGCCGGGCAAGCCCATCCGGGCGAGGATCAGCATTGACGGAGGGCACGCCGTGCGCCGCCGGATCCGCAGCGTGATGGTGGGCAACTGCGGCAAGATCATGGGCGGCGTGGAGATCTTCCCCAAAGCCAAGATCGACGACGGAATCCTCGACGTCGTGATCCTGGCGCCCGTCGGCCGCCTGGGCTGGCTGGGAGTGCTGGCCGGGGTCTTCGGCCGGAACAAGCCCAAGGATGCCTCGGTGGAATACTTCGCCGGAAAGTCGGCTGAGATCGAGCTCGCCCACGAGCAGGATTTCCAGCTCGACGGCGACCCGCTCGGCAAGGCCAAGCACCTCAGCGTCACGGTGGAGCCCGGGGTCCTCAGCATCCGGATGACAGCCATCTGACCCGCCGCCCGCAGTGCCGGGCCGGCCGGGCTACCGTCCCGGTCCGGTGTGGTCCGGGCGGTGCGCGAGGATCTCAGCGAGTTCGGCCAGCCGGTGCGCGCGGGCGGACTCGGCCGGCGTGAACGGCTCGCCGGGCCTTGAAAACGCGATGGGCCCCTGCCACGCCGTCGGGATCTTCAGGACGGTCCCGTCCGCGTCGGCTGGGGATGGCGACTCCGGGCTGCCGGCGGCGGGCCCCGGGATGATCCGGGCCCGCAGCAGTTCCGCGACCGCCAGGGGCAGCTCCTCGGGGCTGGCGGCGATCCGGGCGGCAAGGCTCAGTGCACCGGTCTGCCCGTCGGCCATGGCCAGGGCCGTAGTGGGCCAGACGTGCGGATCCGCGCCGCCGCCTGCCCGCAGTGCCCGGAGCAGCTCGGTCTCACGGACCTCACCCGGCGCCGAGAGCACAAACTCGTCCAGCACGCCGCCGGCCACGGGGTGGACATGAATGCTCAGGATGTTCGTGTTGAGTCCGGCCAGGGCCTGGGTCAGTCTTTGCAGCGATCCCGGCTTGTCTTTCAGGACGGTCCGCGCCCGCCACAGGGCCGGCGCGGCGACAAGCCGCTTCCGGTGGCGCAGGGCCGGCGCATGCAGCCAGCTTCTGAGCATCCGGGCCGCCGAGGGTTCGGCCACCCAGATCACCAGGATGGTCGCGGTCAGGGTCAGCACCACGACCTTGGCAACATACGGCAGGTGTGTTTCCACCACCGCCGCGTGCACCAGCAGTTCGATCGGCAGCATCACGGCGATGTTGGCCAGCGTCAGCCGCGCCTTGGTCGGTTCGGGCATCTGGCCGCACACTTCGCAGCTGAGCTCGGAGGTGGCCGGGGAGTGGGCCTTGCCTGGTTTTTTGCCTGCGGCGTTGCGCGTCATGCTCCCATGATTCCGGCCGGCTGTTTCGGCCGGGTTGCCGCCGGGTGACAGTTTCGGACCAGCGCCCGAAGGCGTCTGCCCGGGCAGTAGAGCTAGCGGCTGGCGGCGTGGCGCGGGCGGTCCTCGTCCACGAACTCCGCCGCATTCCCCGCGTTGTCATCAACGTTCCGCGCGGGGTTCTTCTCGAAGTTCCCATCGAAACCGGCACGGCCGGGGCCGCCGTCGTGTTCCCGGTCCGCCAGTGTGGTGAGCAGGTCCCGGATCTCGGCCAGCAGCGCGGTGTCGGCCGGGATCGGCTCTTCCTCGGGCTCGGCGGCGCCGAGCCTGCTCTTGACCATGCGGTTGATCCGGTTCATGGGTGCCACGAAGATGAAGTACACCACCCCGGCGGTGATGAGGAAGGTCAGGAAGGCCGTCACGACGGCGCCGATGTTGACGAACGTCTTGTCGTTGCCCGGCCAGACGTAAAAGCCCAGGCCATGGGTCTCGACGCCGCCGGCCGCAGCGAGGACCGGGTTGACGATGTTTGAGGTAAACGCGCTGACCAGGGCTGTGAAGGCAGTGCCGACCACGACGGCGATGGACAGTTCGATCACGTTGCCGCGCAGGATGAAATCCTTGAATCCTTTGAGCATGGGGAACCTCCGGTTGTTTGCGTGATTCAACCGCTAGACGCTACCACCCCGCGGCGCGCCCGGCCGATCCCAATGAACGGGMTTCGATGCGTCAGCCGCGGGCTTCCGGAGTAACATCCGTCGTGGATGCCAGTGACGCCGTCGTACCATTCCGACCGCTGCGAAAGGGACCCCCAACCCGTGATGACAAGCCCATGAATGCCTGCCAGGGACTAATCCGGCCGTGGAGTGGGCGCTGCGACACTGGCCCCGTGGGACCGGCACTGTGAAGCTGCTCGCCGGGATGCTCACCATCGCGCCGGCCAACAAGGACCATCAGGTTGCCCTCCGCTGCGCCATCGGCGTGTTCGTTCCGCTGATCACCCTGGTGCTGCTGGACCGCCTCGACCTGGCAATCTTTGCCTCCTTCGGTGCCTTCACCGGGATCTATGGCCGCAATGAGCCGCACGCCAGGCGGCTGAATCTCCAGGTGCGGGCCGGTGGCCTGATGCTCCTGGTGATGTTCCTGGCCGCCCTCACCGCGCGTGTGGATGCCCTTGCCGGGCTGTCGGCGGCGGGCACCACCTGGGTCCTGGTCGGGACCACAACCCTGGTGGCCGGCGCCTGTTCCCTGGTAGTCGCCCTGTGGCGCCTTCGTCCCTCGGGCTCGCTCTTCCATATCTTCGCGTTCGCGGCCATCGCCTCAATCCCGAACCAGCCGCCGCTGTGGCAGGCCATGCTGGTGGCGGTGCTGACGGTCGCGTTCTCCCTGCTCATCGGGCTGTCATCGCGTGTGGCCAGGAGCCGCCGGACCCCGTGGGTGTGGCCGGAACCCCTAAGGCTGACACCGGGCCAGAAGCGCGCCGCGTGGCAGGAAAGCGGGGGCTACCTCGTGGCGGCAGGCCTGGCGGGCACGCTGGGGACCCTGGCCGGCGAATGGCTCGGCGTTGGCCACAACTACTGGGCGATGGTGGCCGCCGTCGTCCCGCTCGTGGGCCACACCACGCGGCACCGGGTCAGCCGGGGCCTGCAGCGCATCGCCGGGACTGCGCTGGGACTGGTCCTGCTCGCCGGGATCCTGCTCCTGCAGCCGAACCCCTGGCAGACGGTGCTGGTGATCGCCGCTTGCCAGTTCGGTGCCGAAATGTTCATCGCGCGGCAGTACATGCTGGCGCAGGTCTTTGTCACGCCCCTGGCCCTGACCTCGACGCTGCTCGTGGCACCCATCCCGCCCGGCATCCTGCTCCGCGACAGAATCGTCGAAACGATCATCGGGGCCGCCGTCGGCATCGCCGTCGTGCTGGCGCCCGGCGCCTGGCGACGCCTGACGAGCTAGTATCTACGGGATTCCGTATGGCCGGGCCCTGCTGGCCAGCCCCTTCCTATTGTGAGAGTCCTATCGCCCGAGGGTGTTGGGTGGGACACTTAAAACCATTCAACGGAAGGGGTGTGATGGCCAATTCGAACTCCGGCGACTCAGTGGTGGACCGCGTCCTGCGGCTGATTGCGGCCTTTCCGGAGGGTGTCACCTCGCTGCAGCTCTCGGAGCTGGCCGCGAGGGCGCAACTTCCCGTGACCACCGCGCACCGGTTGGCCCGGCAGCTTGCCGGCCACGGCCTGCTCGACGTCGGCCCCGGCGGTTCGGTCAGCCTGGGCCTGCGGCTCTGGGAGCTCGCCAACCGCAGTTCGCCCACCCTGGAGCTCCGCCAGGCGGCCTTGCCGTTCATGGAGGACATCCAGCAGGTGCTGAACCAAAACGTGAATCTCGCCGTGCTGGACGGCGCCGAGGTGCTCTTTGTGGAGCGGCTGTCCCGCCGGGGCTCCGCAGTCAACCGTGCGCAGGTGGCCGGCCGGATGCCCGTGCACGTGTCCTCCGCCGGCCTGGTGCTGATGGCCAACCAGCCCGGCACCGTCCAGGCCGAGTATCTCGAAGCGTTCAGCGACCCGGCCGGGCGGCTGGCCCCGGCCGAGCTCCGTGCTCTCCTTGATGAGGCCGTCCGCCAGGGCTATGCGCAGCTGGCCGGCGTCGTCGATCCGGACACATGGGGGATCGCCGTCCCCGTGCTGGACCGCCGGAAGCGGGCCGTGGCGGCCCTCGGCGTCGTGGTTCCCCTCCGTGAGATGCGCCTGCAGGCGCTGGTCCCGGCCCTCCAGACTGCGGCCCGCGGAATCGGTCGGCGGCTTGGCGAGCCCCGCGAGGCTGGCGGATTCCATTCAACGGGATCCATGTAACGCGTATCACGCCTGCGGGGGCACACTGTTAGCCGGACCACGAATACGGCTCCGGGCCCGCCCGGACCCCGCGACGAAGCGAGACGCACATGGCACAGCGGAAAGTCATCACCACCCAGGTAGCGATCATGGGCGCCGGACCGGCCGGGCTCATGCTGTCCCACCTGCTGGCCAAAGCCGGCATCGAATCCACCGTCGTCGAGCTCCGCAGCCACCAGGAGATCTCCGAAACGGTCCGCGCCGGCATCCTGGAGCACGGCTCGGTCAACCTGCTGGTAGACAGCGGTGTCTCCGACCGTGTGCTGCGTGAGGGCGACCGACATGACGGCATCGAACTGCGCTTCAACGGCGAAAGCCACCGGATCGACTTCCAGGACCTCGTCGGCGAATCGGTGTGGCTCTACCCGCAGACGGATGTGTTCCTGGATCTTTCGGCACGCCGGAAGGCCGACGGCGGGGACGTCCGGTACGCCGTCAAGGAGGCCACCATCCATGACATCGAGGACGCGCCCAAGGTCTGGTTCACCGACGAGGAGGGCATCGACTACGAGCTCCAGGCCGACTTCATCGCCGGCGCGGACGGTTCACGCAGCCACTGCCGCGCGCGGATCCCCGAGGCACGGCGCAATAGGTACTTCCACGAATACCCCTTCGCCTGGTTCGGCATCCTGGCCGAGGCCCCGCGCAGCTCCGAGGAGCTGATCTACGCCAACTCGGCGAACGGCTTCGCCCTGATCAGCCAGCGAACCGAGACGGTGCAACGGATGTACTTCCAGTGCGACCCCAGCGAGGACGCCAATAGCTGGGACGAAGAACGCATCTGGGACGCCTTTCGCAGCCGCGTCAACGGCAACGGCTTCGAGGTGAAGGAAGGGCCCGTGATCGAGAAGACCGTCCTGAAATTCCGCAGCTTTGTCCAGGCCCCCATGCGGCACGGCAAGCTGTTCCTCGCCGGCGACGCCGCGCACACCGTGCCGCCCACCGGGGCCAAAGGGCTGAACCTGGCGCTGAACGACGTCAAAGTCCTCTTCGAAGGATTCGACAGCTTCTACTCCACCGGCTCCACCGCGCTCCTGGATGCCTACAGCGACCGCGCCCTCGGCAGAGTGTGGAAAGCCCAGCAGTTCTCCTACTGGATGACCTCCATGCTGCACACGGCCGTCGACGCCGACGACTTTTCCCGGGCCCGCCAGCTTGGCGAGCTCCGGTCCGTGGTGTCATCCCGCCATGGCAGGGCCTATCTGGCGGAGGCTTATACGGGCTGGCCGGGCGACCGATAGGGCCGAGCCCGAGGTCCTGCCTGAGGGTCCTTCCGCGGTGCATGTTTTCCATCGACAGCTACCGGGGCCAGGACTACCCTTGAACCGTCCCAGCATGACCCGACAAAGATGACGGAGAGGTGCACGATCATGGGAACCGCAGAGAATGTTGAACTGGTCCGACGCGGGTACACGGCCTTCAACGCAGGGGATATGGCGACCCTCAGCGAGATGTTCGCGGAGGACGCAGTCTGGCACGTTGCCGGAAGCGGCGTGCTGTCCGGAACAAAACAGGGCCGGGACGCCGTCCTGGCGTACTTCGGTGAACTGGGCGCGCGTACCCAGGGTTCCTTCCAGGCAGACCTCGAGGACATCGTCGGCGGGGAAAAGTACACCGTCGCCATCCAGAAGACCCGCGCACAAAACAACGGCAAGACCTTGGACATGGCCACCGTCATCACGTTTGTGGTCCGCGACGGAAAGATCACCGAAGGGCGGGAGTTCTTCGAGGATACGGCCAAGGCAGACGATTTCTGGACCTGACCAAACAAATCCGTTCGCCCTGGCCTAGTCCTGGTCCAGGGTCTCGGTCAGGTGGTGCGTCGGAATCCGGTCCCGGTCGTAAGTGATTTCGGTGTATCCGTGCGGCTCGGGCTTCCCGGACGGGCTCAGGTTCACAAAGACGATCTCCTCAATCGTGAGGATGCTGCGGCGCGTGATCATGTTCCGGACCTCGGCGCGCATGCTCAGCGATGTCCGGCCGAAGCGGGTAGCGGTCAGGCCCATTTCGATCAGGTCGCCCTGGACGGCGGAGCTTACGAAGTTGATTTCCGAGATGTACTTGGTGACGGCCCGGCCGTTGCCCAGCTGCAGGATGGCGTAAATCGCGGCCTCTTCGTCGATCCACTTCAGCAGGCTCCCGCCGAACAGGGTGCCATTGGCGTTGAGGTCCTCCGGCCGCACCCATTTGCGGGTGCGGAAAGTGATGTCGGCCGATTCCATAGTGCGAGGTTAGCCCACTCCGGGACGGACCGGCGTTCTGTGACGGTGCGCGGTGCCGCGCAGCCTCACGCCATGGCGGTGTGCGCGGCGCTGTGCGAATCGATCGGCTTCGCGTAGCAGTACGAGTGCTCCACGCCGATATACGGTCCGAAGTTCGGCACCGGGGCGAAGCCCGAGTTCTCGTAGAACTGCCGTCCGTCGGTCTGCACCGAGCCCGCCTCCGCAGTCAGGGTGGTGATCCCCAGCGCGTGGGCGTGGGCTTCGAGGGCCGCCAGGATGGAACTCGCCACTCCGGAGCCGCGGGTGTACGGCAGCACGTAGAGGCGTTTGATTTCGGCGGTCCGGGCGTCCAGCACGCGAAGGCCGCCGCAGCCCACCGGCTGGCCCGAGGCCTTGTCGTGTGCCACCAGGAACACCGCCGTGTCCGCTTCCGACGGCGGCGGCCCGGGTTCGTGATCCGGCCGGCCGAAACGGGCCTCGAGTTCCGCCTGCTGGGCGGCCCTCAGGTCCGCACCGACGGGATTCGCCCAGGTGACCTGACGGATGTTGAGCCGCGGGTTGGTCTGCATGACTGCCTCGATTCGCCGAAGTGTTATGCAGTCCAAGGCTAGGCACCAGCGGTTTCGGCTGTGTTTCCTGCCGGTAAGAGTCGGGAGAACTGTGTATGGATGGATGGCGGTGCAGTTCCGTCTTTCGGCTCGACTTCCGGGTGGGCTTGGGGACGGCCGCTGCCTAGCGGCGCACGAGTGTCCGCAGGAGTTTCAGGGCCACGGAGATCGAGGCGATATCCACTTGCCCCGGTTTGGTCACTTCCGCGAAGGTGTCTTTGATCCGTCCCAGCTGCTCCTGATGCCCGCGTTCCCACACCACGATGCGCTCCACCGAATCGGACGTGCCGTTGTCTGCGGCGCCAGGGCCCCGGGTAGTCTCCATCACAGAGACAGTCATGTCCGCTACGGCGGAATACACGTCATCGCGCAAGGCGGCCCGCGCGAGGGCGTCCCAGCGGCTGTGCCGCGGCAGGTCGGTGATGCTGAGCAGCAGGTTCGCGGCGCCGATTCGCTGGAACACCGCGTAGTACACGTCGGCGATGGTGGCGATTGGTTCACGGACCTGTTCAGAGATCAGGGAGATGTCCAGCAGCCCGAAGCTCTCCAGCAGGTCCGAGAAGCGCAGGCCCAGCTCACGGGGCATCCCCACGGCGTCCCAATGCGCGAGCCGCTCTTGCGCGCGGTCCAGGTCGGAGCCCCGGAGGTAGTCCAAGGTGCAGGTCCGCAGCATCTCCAGTGTGGGCATGATCCTGCCCAGGGCCTCGTCCACCGGCTGGTCGCGATGGTCGTGCGTCACGTACCACCGCGTGGCCCGGTCGAGGACCCTCCGCATGTGCAGGGTCGCTTCGGCGACGCAGTCGTTCGGATATTCGGCGGGGAGTGTGGCCAGCCGGTTGACGATCCACGGCAGGTCGTAGGCCTCCCGCGCCACCACGAAGGCCCTGGCAACGCTGGCGGCCGTCGCCGTCGTCTCCTCGACGGCGCGGAAGGCGAACGTGATTCCGCCGAGGTTGATCATGTCGTTGGCCACCACGGTGCACACGATCTGGCGGCGCAGCGGATGATCTTCCAGCTCTGCTTCAAAGCGCTCGGACAGCTGGGGCGGGAAATAGCCGCGGAGGACGCGGCGGAACCACGGGTCCTCGGCAAGGTCGCTGGCGTTGAGTTCCGCCGCCAGTTCGATCTTGGCGTATGCGGCCAGCACCGACAGCTCTGGCGCGGTCAGGCCCTCCCCTGATTTCAGCCGTGCCCGGAGTTGGTCGTTGCTAGGCAGGCCCTCCAGCCTGCGGTCAAGGTCGGTGGCGTTTTCCAGCCAATCCATGGTCCGTTCGAAGCCCGGACTCCACTCCCGCACCAAGTGCCGGTCGTTGATAAGCAGGACATTCTGGTCCGCGTTGTTGGCCAGGACAAGACGGGCCACCTCGTCCGTGAGGGACTGCAGGAAGCCGGTGCGATCCGACGGCGGCATCTTTCCCGCCGCGATCATCCGGTCCACGAAGATCTTGATGTTTACCTCATGATCCGAGCAGTCCACGCCCGCTGAGTTGTCGATCGCATCGGTATTGAGCAGGACGCCGGACAAGGCGGCCTCAATCCGCCCGAGCTGCGTGATTCCCAGATTCCCGCCCTCGGCGATGATCTTCGCCCGCACCTCATTGCCGTTGACCCTGACAGGGTCATTGGCCTTGTCGCTAACCTCCGCGCTGGACTCCGACGAGGCCTTGACATAAGTTCCGATGCCTCCGTTGTACAGGAGGTCCACGGGCGCCCGGAGAMTGGCCTGAAGCAATCCATGGGGCGGCAGCGACACAGTGCCCGGTTCCAGGCCGAGTGAGCTCCTGACTTGTTCGGTAATGCCGATGGACTTGGCACGGCGGGAGTGGACACCACCGCCGTCGCTGATCAGCGCTGGATCGTAGTCCGCCCAGGACGAGCGGGGGAGGGCAAAGAGCCGCCGCCGTTCCTCGAAGGAGGCCTCCGCATCCGGTGCCGGGTCAAGGAAGATGTGGCGGTGATCGAAAGCCGCTACCAGCCGGATGTGGCGGGAGAGAAGCAGCCCGTTCCCAAAGACGTCGCCGCCCATATCGCCGATGCCGGCTACGGTGAAGTCCTCTTCCTGGCAGTCCATCCCGAGCTCGCGGAAATGGTGTTTTACCGATTCCCAGGCCCCGCGGGCCGTGATGCCCATCTGCTTATGGTCATAGCCCACGGTCCCGCCGGACGCGAAGGCATCGCCCAGCCAGAAGCCATACTCCGCGGCGACACGATTCGCAGCATCGGAAAATGACGCCGTTCCCTTGTCCGCCGCCACCACAAGGTAATAGTCGTCGACGTCGTGCCGCACCACGCGCGGCGGGGGAACCACCGATTCGCCGTTCGCGGTGGCGACCAGGTTGTCGGTGACATCCAGCAGCCCGCGGACGAATATCCGGTAGCACTCCAGGCCCTCCGTCAGCCACGCGTCGCGGTCCAAGGACGGGTCCGGCAACTGTTTGGGATAAAAACCGCCCTTGGCGCCGGTGGGTACGATCACCGAGTTCTTAACGTTCTGCGCCTTGACCAGGCCCAGAACCTCGGTGCGGAAATCCTCGCTTCGGTCGGACCAACGCAACCCACCCCTTGCCAGTGCCCCGAAGCGCAGGTGCACGCCTTCCACGCGGGGCGAATACACCCAGACTTCGTACTTGGGACGGGGGAGCGGCGCACCCGCGATCGCGGAAGGGTTCAGCTTGAAACTCAGGTGGGGCCTGGCCTGGAAGTAGTTCGTGCGGAGCGTGGATTCCACCAGGTTCATGAAGGTGCGCAGCAGCCGGTCGGCGTCGAGGACGGGAATGTCCTCGATCGCGGCCAGCAGGTCCCTCCGGGCCGCGTCGGTGTCCCTGAACCGGCGTGGCGCCTCCAGATCGGGATCAAACTTGGCCCTGAACAGTGCCAGGAGAGCGTGGGTTGCCCGGGCATTGGCCAGCAGCGTGTCGGTTATGAACCCATAGGAGGTTGTGGTGCCCAACTGCTGCAGGTACTTGGCGTAGCTGCGCAGGATGGCCGCCTGCCGCCATTCGATGCCCTCCCGGAGGACAAGGCCGTCAAAGCGGTCCGATTCTGAGTCACCGCGCATGGCAGCTCCGAAGGCATCCCCCAGCAGCCCGCTGGTCCGGGCGGGATCCACGCCGGCCGGGTACCGGACGCCAAGGTCATAGAGGAACAGAGCCCGGTCGCTCCCGCGCACCACATCGAAGGGCCGTTGGTTCAGCACCTCCAGTCCGAGGTTGTGGAAGAACGGCAGGATCCGCGTCAGGCTGTGGGCGGTGGTCAGGTAAAGCCGGATCCGTGCGTCTTCGGCCAGCGTCGGGGAGGCATCGGTGCGGACATAGACGGCCAGTTGGGGATCGTTCAGCTGCCGGCCGCCCGTGCCGTCGAGATCGAACCGCTCGAACGTCTTGATGTCCTCGACGGCGTCCTCGACTTCAAAATCAGCCCGGTAGCTGGCCGGGAAGGCGGCGGACCACAGCGCCGACAAACGGCTGGCCTCCGCCGACGGCAACCTGTCACGGAGCGCCTCGTCCAGGCCCTGGGCCCAGGTCCGCGTTGCGCTAACAATGCTTCGCTCCACTGCGGCGGGGTCGACGTCGGGCATCCCACCGGCGGGCAACAGGATCCGGAAGAAGACCCGGGCCATCGGGGATTCACTTAGCCTGACTTCGAACTCGAGCGAGGAGGACCGGCAGGCCTGTTTAAGCTCGTGCTCAATCCGGAGGCGTACGGCCGTGCTGTACCTGTGCCGGGGAAGGAACACCAGCGCGGTCATGAAACGCCCGTAGCTGTCGGCGCGCAGGAACACCCGTGTCTGGTGGTGGGCCTGCAGGCGCAGGATTTCACGGGCGAGCCCGGCAAGTTCATGGAGGTCCCGGTGGAACAGCTCGTCCAGGGGGAATGACTCGAGGACGGCGATGAGCTGCTTGCCAGGGTGGGAGGCCTCGGTGAAGCCAAAGCCCTCCTGGATGGCGCGCACCTTGTCCCGGATGACCGGGATGCGCCGCACGGACCGGCCCGTGGCACCCGGGGCGAAGAGGCCAACAAACCTGACCTCTCCCGTGGCCTTCCCGGCGCTGCCGAACGTCCGGACGAGGATTTCATCCAGGTAAGCCGGGCGGGGGACGGACGATCTCAGATCCGAAATGGAGATGGTGAGGACCTGCGGATGGGGCAGTCCCGTAACGGGCTGTCGGGCCTCCGGCCGCCCGTCCCTGAGCAGGCCGAGTCCCGCGCCGGGAAGCAACGACACAACATCCGGACGGTCCGCCGTCGGGTATTCATATTCGCCGTATCCCAGGAACATGAAGTTGCCGCGATCCAGCCAGTCCAGGAGCTCACCGAGCTGCTCAGGAGTCGGCACCGCGCCGGCGGGCAGCCGGTCCAGGGACTTGATGGTGCGTGCGAGACGGGCGTGGATGGCGGGAGTGTCATCGGCGACCAGCTGGACGTCCGCCAGGACACGCCCCACGTTTGCGGTGAGTTCCGCGATGGCCCGTGAGTCCGGCAGCCGGCCTATCTCTGCCGCCACCCACGTTTCGGATCTCCACCCCGGCGGATCTTGGACGGTGCCTGTCGCCGCGTTGACGGGCATGCCGGCACTTCGGCCCGCCGGTCCGGGCTGCGGGGATCCATGCCGTACTTCCACCAACTGATCAGTCCGCGGATCACGCCGCACCAGAAAATTGGGATGCACCAGCAACCGAATGGACTCGTTTTGGCGGGCCAGCTCCGCGGTGAGCGAATGGATCAGGTGCGGTGTGGAGTCAGCAACCACCAGCAGGACGCTGGCGTCACTTTCGTTCAGGATGTCGATTGCCGCCGTGCCTGCCGGCCGGCTGTCCGCAAGTTCCGCATGGTGCCTGGAGCGCTGCTCCAGGTTTTCCGGACTGTAGCCTTGGAGGTCCTCCGGCGCAGCGTGCTCGTAGTAGGCCGCTAGGAACTGTTCATCGAAGCCGGGGAAGACGCTGGTGGGAGCGTGCCCGGGGTGTACCGATTTGCGTGACATGGGCCTGCGCCTCCACGGCGCGGGCCCAACCGCTTGCCGCGGCCGACCATCCTGTCCCCACGCCTGTTTTCATCATCGCCGCGTTCCGGTTAGCAGTCCAGTCCAGTCCCGGCGGGCAGGCTTCGCCCGCCGGGGACTGACGGGCCCGCTACGCGAGACGGCCGGTGGGATCCTCCGCCGTCGGATCCGCCAGCGCGAGGCCGCCCACGGGGCTGTCGTCCCAGTGGATGAGCTCCCAGCCGCTGTCCGGGTCGCCGTCCAGCGCAACGATGCCGGTATTGTCCAGCGCGTGCTTGATGGCGAAGTCCGGTCCGATGTTGCCTGCCCGCATGCCGGCCCACACCCGGATGGCCGCGCCGTGGCTGACCACGGCGACGGATCCTGAGTTCCCCGAACCGTTTTCCCGCGCAGCGATCTTGGCCATCGCGGCGTCGTAGCGCTCAAAGAAATCCCGGCCGCTGGGACCGTCAGGCATCCGGCGGTCCAGGTCGCCGTCCGCCCAGGAAAAAATGGTGCCCATGTACCGCTTGTGCGATTCGTGGTCCGTCATCTTCTCCAGGGACCCGGCCTCGATCTCGTGAATGCCCTGGAGCACCTCGATTTCCAGCCCGTGCACCCGGGCGAGGGGCGCGGCCGTGATCTGCGTCCGGATCAGGGTAGAGGCGTAAAGGGAGTCGATCCGCTCGTTCGCCAGGACGCGGGACAACGCCTCAGACTGGCGTTCGCCGAGTTCTGTCAGCCCGGGCCCCGGGTGCGCGGTGTCCAGCTGGCCAAGGACGTTGCCGGGGGTCTGGCCGTGGCGGATGAGCAGGAGCCTCATTTGAGGTGGTCCACCAGCTGGTCGGCGATCCCCGTGTACTTGCCCGGAGTCAGGGCCAGCAGCCGGGCTTCGGCGTCGGCGGACAGGCCGAGGCCCTGGACGAATTCCTGCATCCGGGCAGCGTCCACGCGCTGCCCGCGGGTCAGGTCCTTGAGCCGCTCGTAGGGGTTCTCCATGCCTTCGACGCCGGCGATGGCCTCGGCGCGCATGACCATCTGGATGGCCTCGCCGAGGACTTCCCAGTTGGTGTCCAGGTCCGCGGCCAGCACGTCCTCGGCGACCTTGAGCCGGTCCAGGCCCTTGGCGACGTTCGAGATGGCGAGCAGCGAGTGGCCGAACGCCACGCCGATGTTGCGCTGCGAGGAGGAGTCGGTGAGGTCGCGCTGCCAGCGGGAGGTGACCAGGGTGGAGCCCAGCACGTCCAGCAGGCCGGAGGAGATCTCGAGGTTGGCCTCGGCGTTTTCGAAACGGATCGGGTTCACCTTGTGCGGCATGGTCGAGGAGCCCGTGGCGCCCGCCACCGGGATCTGCACGAAGTAGCCGATCGAGATGTAGCTCCAGATGTCGGTGCAGACGTTGTGCAGGATGCGGTTGAAACGCGCGACGTCGGCATAGAGTTCGGCCTGCCAGTCGTGGCTTTCGATCTGGGTGGTCAGCGGGTTCCAGGTCAGGCCGAGGCCTTCGACGAAGCCCTTGGAGACGTTCTCCCAGTCGGCGCCCGGCACGGAGGCAACGTGGGCCGCGTACGTGCCGGTGGCGCCGTTGATCTTGCCGAGGTACTCGGTCCGGGCAATCCGGTCCAGCTGCCGGTTGAGGCGGTGCGCAATGACGGCCAGTTCCTTGCCCAGCGTGGTGGGGGTGGCGGGCTGGCCGTGGGTGCGGGAGAGCATCGGCACGGCGCGGTTGTCCTCAGCCATGGCGCTGATCTGGGCAACGAGGGCGCGGGCCGCGGGCAGCCACACGTCCTCCACTGCGCCCTTGACGCCGAGGGCGTAGGAGAGGTTGTTGATGTCCTCCGAGGTGCAGCCGAAGTGGACCATGGCGGTCAGGTGATCGATGCCGATGCCGGGCAGGCGGCGGCCGATGTAGTACTCCACCGCCTTGACGTCRTGCACCGTGACAGCCTCGATCTCGGCCAGCTCGGAGACGGATGCGGCGTCGAACTCGGTGACGATCGCGCGCAGCTGCTGCTGCTGTTCGGCCGTGAGCGGGCCGGCCCCGGGCAGGACGCTGTTGGCGGTCAGGTGGATCAGCCACTCAACCTCCACGGCCACACGGTCGCGGTTCAGGGCCGCCTCGGAAAGGTAGTCCACCAGCGGCGCGACGGCGGACTGGTAGCGGCCATCCAGCGGGCCGAGCGCGATCTGGTGGTCGGACGCGGCGAGGGCCAGGCGTCCGGATGGCGTGCGGGTATCAGCTGTGGCGGCAGTTTCAGGCATGTGCCGATTCTTTCACGAAGTGCGGCCGGGCCTTAAGCGCACCTTTTCTTATGACAGTGCCGTCTGACTTTCCCGCCGACGCCGGCGGCCCTCCGGGGGTTGTCCACATAGCCGGGCGGCGCCCTTCAGCCGGTCCCGGCCGCCCGTTAGCGTCGCTTCATGAGCAGTGGAATGACGCAGAGCACTTGGACATCACAGGGCAGTTCGATATCACAGTCCAGTTGGATATCACCCGGACCGGCGGGCAGCGTTGCAGTTTTAGGCGTGACGGCCGCCGATGCCCTCGAGTGTGCTTCGCGCAGTTATGAAGTCCAGCAGCTCGCGGCACGCGTTGGGAGGTGCGCAGATGAAGTTGACGCCGTGATCGCCAGCCTCGCGCGCCTGGAATTGCAGACGTGGCAGTCGCCGGCCGGTCGCGCCTACCGGCTGACGCTGGCCCTGCACGCGGCGGCGCTGCGCCGGAGCCGGGACGCCCTGCTCGACGCCGTGGCCGTCGTGCTCCGGCATGCCCGGAACGTGACGCTCGCAGACCGGACCGGCCCCTGATGGCCGAGGTGACGCCGGCAGGCTCCGGAGGCACCCCCGGGGTTTCCGCGCCACCGGCTGACGGCGGCCTGCGCATCCGGGGCGGAATCGGAGGGGTGAGCTTCCAGTTTGAGGAGCTGCTGGCGGGCGCCGCCGCACTGGACGGGCTGGTCCGGCAATTGCAATGGGTTGAAACCGAAGCCGATTCCGTCCGGCGGGCACTGTTCCCCTACCAGTCCGACTCCTATGCCAGCGGCAGCAACGCCATCATTGCCGTGGGGGAGGCCGGCCGGGATGTCGGCCGCGTCCGCTCAGAACTCGGGCGCATCGGCGGCGACGTCCGTGCCAGCCACCGCGAGTACGAATATGCCGAGGCCCGGAATGCCCTGCTGCTGCGGATGGGACTGCACGGCCCGGTGTACGGCGCAGCACCCGAGCCCTTCGCCCTGCCCGGGGTGCGCGGCACCGTTGAAGCCTGGATCGCCATGGCGCCCGGGAACCTCGCCGCGCTGCTTGGCCTGCCCCTGCCCCTGGCCGCCGTGGCCGGAGCAGTCAGCGGGCCCACTGACGTCCGCCGGATGGTTCGGGACGCCTCGAATTCGCCGGGGCTCGCGTTCCTCAAGCCCCGGCCCGTCGACATCGTGGGTCGCGAGACGTTTTCGGCCAACGTCGATCTCTCGCCGGCCGGGCTGCTGCGGCGGGCCGGAGCGGTGGGAGAGCAGGAGGGTCGGATCGAGGTCATCGAGGCCGGCGGCGGGAGCCGGCCCGCGTGGGTGGTGATCATTCCCGGAACGCAGCAGGGCGGCCTGCCGGAGGGCACCAACCCCTTTGACCCCGCCGGAATCGCCGAGGCCTTGGGCTATGACTCGGCATCGACAGCTGAGGCGATCCGGCAGGCGTTGCGGCAGGCCGGAGCCCAGGCCGGTGACCAGCTAGTGGCCGTCGGCTACAGCCAGGGTGGGATCCACGCCATGAATCTGAGCAAGGACCGAGCTTTCCTGGCCGAGTACGATCTCAAGTTCGTGCTGACTGCGGGTTCTCCGGTTGGCGGAATCAACCCGGAGCCGGGGATCCGCAGCCTGCACCTGGAACACGAACAGGACTGGGTGCCCGGGGCGGACGGGCTGGCCAATCCGGATACCAGGGACCGGGTGACCGTGACCCTCACCAACCCGCTGGCCGTGCCGCCCCTAAAGGACTTCGGTTTGGGGCCAGGGCACCGGCTGGAGAATTATGCCGAGGGGGCTGCGCTCGTTTCGGCTAGCCGGGACAACACGCTGCGGGTCTCCACGGCGGCGCTGGCCGCAGTCGTGGGGACAGGAGGTGCGGCGACCGTGACCCGGTTTTCGCTCCGGCGCGAGGGCCGGCCGGCGCTACGGGAAGCGCGCGCAGGCCCGGGACCGCGGGGCGGCCCGGGAGCCCCTAGCGATCGAGGGCGGGAAGGAAGCTGGCCACAAGCGACACCACGCTGATGATGATGGCGGCGAACACCGCGGTCCAGAAGAACGAGTCGATGGTGAAGTGCACAGTGGTGTAGCTGCTGATCCAGGACGTCAGGTAGAGCATGCCAGCGTTGATGACAACCGTGAACAGGCCCAGGGTGAGGATGGTGATTGGAAGCGAGAGGATGCTCACGATGGGCTTGACGAAGGCATTGACCAGGCCGAAGATCAAGCCGATGAACAGGTAGCCCAGCACAACGTTGATGGTGCCGTCACCCTGGGTGGAAATATCCAGGCCGGTGAGGATCCAGCAGGCGATTGCCAAGGCCAGCCCGTTGATGATGACTCGAACGATGAATGAGCGCATGGCCCCATGCTGTCATACGCCCGGCCGCGGCGGCAGGGACCATATCCTCCAATGGCGGCAGCGACCCGAAGTAGGCTAGTTGGCATGACTTCATCAGAGAACCCGGCCGGGGGCATCAGGCCCCGTCCGGTGGTAGACCTCCTGCCCCGCTACGCGGCCGGCAAACCGCCCGTCCCCGTCGAGGGCCTGGTCAGCTACAAGCTTTCCTCCAACGAAAACCCTCTGCCCCCGATTCCTGCAGTGCAGCAGGCCATCGCCGCGCAGACTGACTTCAACCGCTATCCCGACCCGCTCAGCAGCAAGCTGCGTGAATCGCTCGCCCGCTTCCTGGACGTCCCCGCCGAGGACATCGTCACGGGCGCCGGCAGCCTTGGCGCCCTGAACCAGCTGCTGACCACCTTCGCCGGCCAGAACGACGACGGCAAAGCCGACGAGGTCATTTACGCGTGGCGCTCATTCGAGGCCTACCCGATCTGCGTCGGACTGGCGGGCGCCGAGAGCGTCCGCATCCCGCTGACGGCTGACGGGCGGCATGACCTTGAGGCCATGGCGGCCGCAGTGACCGCGCGGACCAGGATGGTCCTGCTGTGCACGCCCAACAACCCGACCGGCCCCATCCTGACGTCCGAGGAAACGGAGCGCTTCATCAAGGCCGTTCCCGCCGACGTTGTGGTGGTCATCGATGAGGCCTACCAGGAATTTGTGCGCGACAACGATGCTGTGGACGGCATCGCGATGTACCGCAAGTACCCCAATGTCGTCGTCCTGCGGACGTTCTCGAAGGCACACGGCCTTGCCGCGCTCCGCGTGGGCTACAGCGTCTCCCGGCCCGAGCTCACGCAGCACCTGCGGGTCGCCGCCACACCCTTCGCGGTCTCCCAAATCGCCGAAACTGCGGCGGTCACCTCGCTCGAGCACTTCGCTGACGTTGTAGAAAGGGTACAAAGCCTGGTTGACGAACGGGACCGGGTCACGGCCGGACTGCGGGAACTCGGATGGTTCATTCCGGAGGCCCAGGGCAACTTCGTCTGGCTCAATCTGGGCGCAAACAGTGCGGAATTCGCCGCCCTGGCGGCGGAACGGGCGCTCTCCGTGCGTGCCTTCGGCGACGAGGGCGTGCGGGTCAGCATCGGCGAACCGGAAGCCAACACCCGGTTCCTGGAGCTCTGTGCGATCTATACAAAACCGCCACGGCGTTCCTAGCGCTTAACATGACGGGTCCTGGCCGCCCCGTGCGGATAAAGTAAGGACGAGTAAGCCAAAATATATGCCGGACCGGGAATGTATTTCCAGTCCGGCATATATCCCAGCGATTGCGGCGCATTCGGATGCGGCAAGCAAGGAGACGGTATGGGCGCCACACATCTGCCCTCTACCGAGTTCGACGGAACCGAGATGGATGACCAGCTCGAGGCGGAAGCCGAGGCCCAACTGGGCGCACCGGCCGAGCCGATGGTGCAGCTGCTGGGCCCTGACGGCACCCTGGGCTCTGACCCGGTTTTCTCGAAGTACGCCGAAAGGCTCGATCCGGATACGCTGCGCGGTTTCTATGCGGACATGGCCAAGATCCGCCGGTTCGACGTGGAGGCCACCGCCCTGCAGCGGCAGGGCCAGCTGGCCCTGTGGGTTCCGCTCACGGGCCAGGAGGCGGCCCAGATCGGCTCCGGCCGGGCCAGCCAGCCGCAGGACTACATCTTCCCGACCTACCGCGAGCACGGCGTTGCCTTGACACGCAATGTGGACCTGGCCGAGCTGCTGCGCCAGTTCAGGGGCGTCTCCAACGGCGGCTGGAACCCGAAGGACACAAACTTCCACCTCTACACGCTGGTCCTGGCCGCCCAGACCCCGCACGCCGTCGGCTACGCCATGGGCATCCAGCGGGATCAGAAGCTGGCGGCTGCCAACGCCATCGCCAGCGGTGAAACGGGACAGGCCGCGGAGCCGAAGGCCGCCGTTATGGTGTACTTCGGCGACGGCGCCAGTTCCGAAGGGGATGTCCATGAGTCCATGGTGTTCGCCTCGTCCTACCAGGCGCCCGTGGTCTTCTTCTGCCAGAACAACCACTGGGCCATCTCGGTGCCGACTTCGGTGCAGACGCGCATCCCGCTGGCCAACCGCGCCAAGGGCTACGGCTTCCCGGGCATCCGGGTGGACGGCAACGACGTAATCGCCGTGCACGCCGTCACGGAGTGGGCGCTGGAGCGGGCCCGCGAAGGCAAGGGCCCGGTGCTGATCGAGGCGTTCACCTACCGCGTCGGGGCGCACACCACGGCCGATGACCCCACGAAGTACCGCGAATCCGCCGAGGAAACCCTGTGGCGGGCCAAGGATCCGCTGGAACGCCTGGAAAAGTACCTCCGCGCCGAGGGCCTCGCGGACGACGCCTTCTTCGAGGAGGTCAGGGCCGACGGCGACGAGCTCGCCGCCTATGTCCGCAAGACCACCCATGACCTGGAAACCCCGGACATCCGGACTGCCTTCGCCAACACCTACGTGGAGGCGCACCCGCTGGTGGCTGAGGAGCTGGCCTGGTTTGAGGAGTACAGTGCAGGGTTCGCCGACCAGGCGGAACCGGCCGAGGCAGAAACAGGGGCGGCCCAGTGATGACCACCATGACCATTGCGAAGGCCATCAACGAGGGCCTGCGCGCGACTCTGAACAACAACCCCCGCTCGCTGCTCATGGGCGAGGACATCGGGGCCCTCGGCGGCGTCTATCGCGTCACAGACGGTCTGATCGCCGAATTCGGCGCCGACCGCGTCGTGGATACCCCGCTGGCCGAATCCGGCATCATCGGCACCGCGATCGGACTCTCCCTGCGCGGCTACCAGCCGGTCTGCGAGATCCAGTTCGACGGCTTCGTGTTCCCCGGGTTCAACCAGATCACCACCCAGCTGGCCAAGATGCACTCGCGCAGCAACGGCAACCTGACTGTTCCGGTTGTCATCCGCATTCCGTACGGCGGCGGCATCGGCTCGATCGAGCACCACTCCGAATCGCCGGAGGCGCTGTTCGCCCACACGGCCGGCCTGCGCATCATCACGCCGTCCAACCCGCACGATGCCTACTGGATGATCCAGCAGGCCGTCGACTGCCAGGATCCGGTGATCGTGTTCGAGCCCAAGCGCCGCTACTGGCTCCGGGGCGAGGTGGACACCGAGACCCCGGGCGCGTCCTCAGACCCCTTCAAGGCACACGTGCTCCGCGAGGGAACCGACGCCACCGTCGTCGTCTACGGTCCGCTGGTGCCCGTGGCCCTCGCTGCGGCCGAGGCCGCCGCCGAGGACGGCCACAGCGTCGAGGTAATCGATCTGCGTTCCATCTCGCCGATCGACTTCGACACCGTCACAGCCTCGGTCCGCAAGACCGGCCGGCTGATCGTGGCCCACGAGGCCCCCACGTTCGGCGGCATCGGCGGCGAAATTGCCGCCCGGATCAGCGAGCGGGCATTCCATTCGCTGGAGGCCCCCGTCATCCGTGTCGGCGGATTCCACATGCCCTATCCCGTGGCCAAGGTCGAAGAGGACTACCTGCCGGACATCGACCGCATCCTTGAGGCGCTGGACCGCGCCCTGGCGTACTGACGAGGACCCATGACGCTCAATAAGTTCAACCTTCCCGACGTCGGCGAAGGGCTGACGGAGGCCGAAATCGTCGCTTGGAAGGTCAAGGCCGGCGACACCGTGGCCATCAACGACGTCCTGTGCGAGATCGAGACGGCCAAGTCCCTGGTGGAACTGCCCTCACCATTCGCGGGAACCGTCACCGAACTGCTGGTTCCCGAGGGAGTCACGGTGGACGTCGGCACGCCGATCATCAGCGTGAGCGACGCCGTCGAAGCTCCGGCCTCCGAAGCCCCGGCAGCCGTAGCTCAGGCACTGGCCGCTCAGGCCTCCGAAGCCCCGGCCACTCCTGCCCCCGCTGTCACGGCACCCATGTACGGAACCTTGCCGGCCGACCCGTCCGACGCCGGCGAAGCAGCCGGCCGCCCGGCCGCCGGTCCGCTGGTGGGATCCGGCCCCAAGGCCGACGCCGTCAAGCGCCGGCGGCGGATCTCAGCCCCCGCGGCGCAGGGCCAGGAAGCCCCGTCCGCCCCGGCAAACCCCGGCGCCGCCCCTGCCGCGGCCACTGCCAAAACCGCTGCTGAGACCACTGCTGAGACCGTTGCCAAGACCGCGGGCGAGACTGCCGTCCCGGCCGCCGGCACCGCCGACTCCTTTGACGCGCGCCCCACGTTAGGCGGTGCCATCAGCGGCCTGGTCGGCAAGGTGCTGGCCAAGCCGCCGGTCCGCAAGATCGCCCGGGACCTCGGGATCAACCTGGCCGACGTCGTACCCACTGGCGCCCGCGGGGAAGTGACCCGCGAGGACCTGGTGAGCTACCAGGCCCAGCGCGACGCCGAGGTGGACCAGGCGGACTCGTTCTGGGGCAAGTCCGGCCGGCCGCAGGACCAGCGGATCGAACGGATCCCGGTCAAGGGAGTCCGCAAGGCCACCGCGAAAGCCATGGTGGAATCGGCGTTCTCGGCCCCGCACGTCAGCATCTTCGTGGACGTCGACGCCAGCCGCACCATGGAATTCGTCAAGCGCCTGAAGGCCTCCCGCGACTTCGAGGGCATCAGGGTCTCCCCGCTGCTGATCCTGGCCAAGGCAGTCATCTGGGCCGCGGCCCGGAACCCGAGCGTCAACGCGACCTGGGTGGACAACCCGGACGGCAGCGATTCCGCGGAGATCCACGTCAAGCACTTCATGAACCTGGGCATCGCCGCCGCCACGCCCCGCGGCCTGATGGTGCCCAACATCAAGAACGCCCAGGACCTCTCGCTCAAGCAGCTGGCCCTGGCCCTGAACGAGCTCGCCACCACGGCGCGCGCCGGCAAGACCCAGCCCGCCCAGATGCGGGGCGGCACGCTCACCGTGACCAACATCGGCGCCCTCGGGATCGACACAGGCACCCCGATCATCAACCCCGGCGAAGTCGCGATTGTGGCGTTCGGCACCATCAAGCAAAAGCCCTGGGTCCTGGACGGTGAAGTCATCCCGCGCTGGATCACCACCCTCGGCGGCTCCTTCGACCACCGCGTGGTGGACGGAGACCTCTCGGCACGCTTCATGGCCGACGTCGCCGCCATCCTGGAAGAGCCTGCACTTCTGCTGGACTAAACAGCCGGGCCACCCGGCAAGCCAGCCACGAAACGACAGAACCCCGCCGCTGAACGAGTCAGCGGCGGGGTTCTGTCTTTGTCAGGCGGAGTCTTTGTCAGGCGGGGTGCGTCAGGCGGGGTGTGTCAGACCGCGGCTGATCAGGCCGAATGGCCGGCGCGGCTCAGGTTCCCGAGTAGGCGGCCAGCACCTGGGCCATCGCGGGATCGCCGCTCATGCTGGCCAGGGCCGCCGAGGCGGCAAACATCAGGCCCCCGAGCCCCAGGCTGCACGCGCTGATCCCGGTGAGGAATCTCCAGTCCTCGCGGAGCACGCTGCGCACGGTGTCGGGCATGCGCAGGCCCGGCGCAATCAGGTTGGGGGCACTGTCGGTTGAACCGTCATCGAGGAACGCCACAACGCGCCCGGCACCGCGGTCCACGCGCATGGCACTGATGTGGTTGCCGTGACGGGCCAGCAGGATGTCGTGGCCAACCAGTTGGCGGCGCTGAAGAGTGAGCATTGGGCTCCCTTGATAGGTGGGGCTCTTGGATGTCCGCACCATCGCAGGGCACTTCCCATTTTACCGATCCGCCCCGGCCCGGGAGGCTGATCGGCGGTGAGGCTGCCCACGGGACCGGGTGATCCTCATCAAGTCCGGACACAGTCACGGCAGAACCGCGCCATCCTGTCCCGAAGGGACACGCCGCCACTAGAGTGGCACCAGCCGCCGACAGCCCGGGCGGACGCGGATCAAAGGAGATGTTGCGTGTTTTCAAGCCCGTACCCCGACGTCGATGTTCCCAATCTCAGCATTTACGACTACCTCTTCGGCGCCCTTGCGGAGGAGGACCTGAACCGGGTCGCCGTCGTCGACGGCGCCAGCGGTGCGGAAACCACCTACCGTTCGCTCCGCGGGCAGATCGACGCCCTCGCCGGTGCCGTGGCCGCCCAGGGCCTCGGCGTGAACGGCGTGGCGGCCATCCTGTGCCCCAACATCCCCGCCTTTGCCACCGTCTTCCACGGCCTGCTGCGGGCGGGCGCCACGGTCACCACCATCAATTCGCTGTACACGGCGGACGAGATCGCCAACCAGCTGACCGACGCCGGCGCGGACTGGCTCTTCACGATCTCGGCGCTGCTGCCCGCCGCCCTGGAGGCCGCCGAAAGGACGGGGATCCCGGCGTCGCGGCTCGTGGTGCTCGACGGCGCGGACGGCCACCCCGCGCTGGCCGACCTGCTCGCCGCAGGCGCCCCGGCGCCCAACGTCTCGTTCGATCCCGCCACGCATGTGGCCGTGCTGCCCTACTCCTCCGGCACCACGGGACGGCCAAAGGGCGTCATGCTCAGCCACCGAAACCTGGTCGCCAACGTGGAACAGGCCAGGGGGCTGCTGGACGTCGGCCCCGAGGACCGGCTGCTGGCGCTGCTCCCGTTTTTCCACATCTACGGGCTGACCGTTCTGCTGAACCTTGCACTGCGCCAGCGGGCCAGGCTCGTCACGATGCCCAGGTTCGATCTGCCCGAGTTCCTGCGGATCATCCAGGACCACCGGTGCAGCTACCTGTTCATCGCACCCCCCGTGGCCGTGGCGCTGTCCAAGCACCCGCTGGTTGCCGAGTACGACCTTGGCTCGGTTCACACCACCCTCTCCGGCGCCGCGCCGCTGGACGGCGAGCTGGGCAGCCGACTGGCCGAACGCCTCGGCTGCCGGGTGCTGCAGGGCTATGGCATGACGGAGATGAGCCCGGTGTCGCACCTCATTCCGCGCGACAGCCGTGACGTGCCCGTCAGCTCCGTCGGGTACACCGTGCCGAACATGCAGTGCCGCCTGGTGGACCCGGCCACCGGCGAGGACATCGACGTGCCCGCGGAAGGATCCAGCGCGCCGGGGCACCTGTTGTGCCGCGGGCCGAACGTGATGCTCGGCTACCTGAACCGGCCGCAGGAAACCGCGGACACCCTGGACGCGGACGGCTTCCTGCACACCGGGGACATCGCCACGGTGCGGGCGGACGGCGTTGTGACGATCGTGGACCGGCTCAAGGAACTGATCAAGTACAACGGCTACCAGATTGCCCCGGCGGAACTTGAGGCGCTGCTCCTGACCCACCCCGGGATTGCCGACTCGGCGGTGATCGGATTCCTCGACGCCGACGGCCAGGAAGTGCCCAAGGCGTTCGTCGTGCGCCAGCCCGGCGCGGAGGGCGACGCCCTGGACCTGGAGAGTGTCATGGCCTTCGTGGCGGCCAAGGTGGCGCCGTTCAAGAAGATCCGCCGCGTGGAGTTCATCGAGGCGGTGCCCAAGTCCGCCTCAGGAAAAATCCTGCGGCGGATGCTCAAGACGGCAGAGCCGGCCGCGGCGCCAGAGAATCGAGCGGTGCCAGAGAAGCAGTAGCGCCCTAGCCGACGTCGGTCTTGGCGATGTAGACGTCGCAGGGGGCGTTGTGGGCCACGCTGTTCGCAACGCTCCCCAGGACGCGGCCGATCCCGGACATACGGCGGTTGCCGACCACGATCATCCGGGCACTGGTCCGTTCGGCTTCGCGGATCAGGGCCTCGGCCGGCTTGCCCCGCGCGGCGGCGTAGGTGACATTGGTGTCCGGGCGGCGCAGGCTGTCCGCCACCGTCCGCGCGACCTTCTCGGCGTTGCCCGCGTCAGAAACGATCCACTGGTCACTGCCGCTGCCGAAGACCTCGGTCCTGTCGCTGTCAAAGGCGCTGACCACGTGAAGTGTCGCCCCCACGGACACTGCGAGGTCGCGCGCAGTGTGCGCCGCCCGCAGGGCAGTCTCACTGCCGTCGACGCCGACAACGATAATTCCGGTCATGGACCGCTCCCTCTGTCGATGAGTAATGCCGTTCAATGAGCCCGGCCGGTCTACACGCTACCGGTCCTGGCGCGCCAAGTTTGACGTTGCTGCTTTCGCCTTGCTGCTTTGACGTTGCTGCCTTGACGTTACAGTGCAGCCACTGCTTCCCGCAGGACCGGCGCGAGCCGGCGGACGCCCTCGCGGATCGATTCCGGCGGCACCGCGCTGAACGCCAGCCGGATCTTGTTCGACGTGTCGTCCGAGGAAGTGAAGGCCGCTCCCGGGATGAAGACGACGCCGGCGTCGATCGCCTTTTTCAGCAACGGGTACGTGTCCACGCCCTCGGGCAGGGTGACCCACACGAAGAAGCCGCCGTCCGGGTGCGTCCAGCTCAGTCCGTCCGGCATGAACTCGGCCAGGGCGGCAAGCATTGCCTCGCAGCGTTCCTTGTAGAGCCCGCGGTAAGTCTCGATCTGGCCGAGCCAGTCATAGTCGCGCAGATAGGCCGACACCAGCATCTGGTTCAGCGTCGGCGGGCACAGGGTGACGGCTTCCGACGCCAGGTAGTAGCGGCGTTGCAGGTGGGCCGGAACGAGGGCCCAGCCGATCCGCAGGCCCGGGGCGAAGATCTTCGAAAAGGACCCCATGTAGATGACGTCATCCGGATTGGCTGCCCGCAGGGGCGTCAGCGGCTTGCCGTCGAAGCGCAGCAGGCCGTACGGGTTGTCCTCCAGGACCAAAATATTCGATCGCCGGCATATATCGACCACCGACTGCCGGCGTTCCGCGGACAGGGTGATCCCGGACGGGTTGTTGAAGCTGGGGATCGTGTAGAGGAACTTGATGTTCCGCCCGGCGGTCTGCAGGGAGGCGATCTTGGCCTCGAGGAGATCCGGGATGATGCCGTCGTCGTCCATCGGCACGGCCTGGACTTCCACCTGGTAGGCCTCGAACGTGTTGAGGGCGCCCACATAGGTAGGATCCTCCACGAGGACCACGTCTCCCGGGTTGCAGAAGACCTTGGTGGCCACATCCTGTGCGGACTGCGAGCCGGCCGTGATCACGATGTTCGCGGGGTCGGCGTCCAGGATTCCTTCTGCTGCCATGACCTCGCAGATCTGGGCACGGAGTTCTTCGGTGCCCTGGCCGCTGCCATACTGCAGGGCCGTCATGCCCTGTTCGGCGATGATCTTCGCGGCCGTCTGGCCAAGGCGATCCAGGGGCAGGGACTGCAGGTAGGGGCTTCCGCCGGCGAGGGAAACGAGGCCGGGGCGCATCGAGATGTCGAAAACGTCCCGGACTGCCGACTGCTTGATATTTGCTGCGCGCTCCGAGAACAGGATCTCGTGGCGGTGGGCGGACGTAGCCGCACGTTCGATTGCGTCAATGGCCTCGGCCGGAAGTACTGCTGCGGCGGCATCAAGTGTTTCGTGGGTCACAGTCCCAAGGATACTACCCTTGTTGTCCGGGGGGAAACGATTGTTTTTGGGGGAGGGTTTTGGCCCATGCCGTGCGTCCGGGCTCATGCCCAGGGGTGGCTGGAATCCGAGATGGCCGGAATCCGAAAGGCCCCCGGCAGCTGCGTGCTGCCGGGGGCCATCTGTGGTGAAGGGAGTGCGGTGTCGCTAAGTGCGGAGAGCTTACGCGGCTTCGGCGGTGCGGGCCTCGGCCAGCGCGTCGAACACGCCCTTGATCTGCTCGACAACTTCGGCGTCGTCCTTCGGGTGGACCTCGGCGAAGCGGACCATCGAGCCGGGAACTGCCAGCTTGACGTCTTCAAGAACCTGGGCGCCGGCGATGCCGACGGCCTTGCGGGCCTCGTCCTGGGCCCACACGCCGCCGAACTGGCCAAAGGCGGTCCCGACAACTGCGGTGGGCTTGCCGGACAGGGCGCCGGCGCCGAACGGGCGGGACAGCCAGTCGATGGCGTTCTTGAGCGATGCCGGGACGGTGCCGTTGTGCTCCGGGGTGACCAGCAGGATGGTGTCGGCGTCGTTGGCGGCGGCGCGCAGGGCGGCGGCCGCTGCGGGAACCTGGCCTTCGACGTCGATGTCCTCGTTGTAGAACGGGATGTTGCCCAGGCTCTCGTGAATGACCACGTCCACCTGTTCGGGGGCGTTGAGCTGGATGGCCTCGGCCAGCTGCAGGTTGGTGGAGCCGGCGCGAAGGCTGCCGACGAGGGTGAGGATGGTCTTCTTGGACATGTGTACTCCTGTGCATCACGCCGCTGGATGATTCCGGCGGCTGGCGGATCGTGGAGGCTTGGGGGGCCTTCATCCATGCTAAACGGACTGCGGTCCGGTTATATTCCGAGGCGCTAGAATCAGCGGTGTGAGCCTCATCCCGATCCGTCCCGGCGCCCAGCCCGGTGGTGGGCGCGCCGTCCCGCCCGCCGCGGAATCCGGGCGCCGCGACGCGGTGCGCAACAGGGAGCTCCTGCTCTGCGCAGCCCGGGAAATCGTTGAGGAATCCAGCGTCGAGGCCCTCACCATGGACCGGCTGGCGCAGCGTGCCGGCGTTGGGAAGGGGACCGTTTTCCGGCGGTTCGGCAGCCGTGCGGGATTGATGGTGGCGCTCCTGAGTGACGCGGAGGCCGAATTCCAGGGCCGGTTCATGTTCGGTCCGCCTCCGGTGGGTCCCGGTGCGCCGCCCCTGGAGCGGTTGATCGCCGTCGGTGCCGCCCGCATCGCCTGGACCCTGGAGTTCGGGGAGCTGGCCCGGGCAGCGGATGCCTCGGCGTACAACAGGTTCGACGTGCCCCCGGCGGTCCTCTGGCACCGGCACCTGGAGATGCTGCTGCGCGAAGCCGGCGTGACGGCGGACCCGTGGCTCATGGCGTCGGCCCTCGGCGCCGCCCTGGAGCCGGAATTCCTGCTCCATTCCGTCGGCGTGCACGCAATTACGCCCGAGCGGCTCACGGAAAACTGGCGCGAGCTCGTCACCCGGATCGTGGGCGGACGCTAGGAGAGCGCGGCGCCGCGGCTTTCACGCGGCAAAGTCCATTCCCCGGAGTTATCCATAACAATCTGGTTGTGGAGCCGCCGTGTCGCGGCGGCAAGGACCGCGGCGCGAAGGGGCATATGTGATAGCTTCCTCTGGAATGTGACCCGCCGCATAGCCCACAAGGACTTAGCCGCAAGGCTGGCGGGCGGCCGGAAACCAGCTGGCCCATGATCCCAAACCGGCGGCGGAACCCGCTGCCGGATGGGGAGAGCGGAAGGACCGAAGTTGTGAATTGTCTTCTCATCCCGGCAGGCAGGCGGGCTCGTCAGGCCGCCGCCCCGACGCCCGGATCCACTCGGGCAACGGCGATTCGGGACTAACCGATTCATGCTTCGATACCTCGCCAAACGGGCCATCACGTATGTCTTCATGATCTTTTTGACCACCAGCGCAGGCTACCTCCTGGCGGTGAGCACGCTGCAGCCGGCTCTGCTCGAACAGGAGCGGATTCCGAAGCCCACCCCTGAACAGGTAGTCAACTCCTTCCGGCTCAAGGGCCTGGACCCCACCCTGAGCCCATGGGAGCGCTACGTTGACTGGCTCACGGGCATCGTGACCCGCTGGGACTGGGGCCGGAGCCCCAACGGCGCGTTCATCAACGCCGAGTTCGGCGACCGGGTCTGGATCTCCACCCGGCTGTTCCTGGCCTCGATCATCCTGACCCTGGTGATCGGCGTCGCCCTCGGCGTCTACACCGCCGCCCGCCAGTACAAGGCCTCGGACCGCGCCATCACCTCGTACAGCTACCTGATGTACATCGTCCCCGCACCCATCGCCTACTTCCTGGTGCAGCTCGGCGCCATCAACATCAACGAAACGGTCGGGGAGCGCGTCTTCTTTGTCACCGGCATCTCCACGCCGGGCCTCGACGGCGACGGCTGGGCCCAGTTCGTCGACATGCTCGCCCACTACGCCGTCCCCACGTTCGCCATCACCGTGGTGGGCTGGGGCGCGTACCAGATCGCCCAGCGCCAGTACCTGCTGGACAACGTCAACGCCGACTTCGTCCGGACCGCACGGGCCAAGGGCCTGACCCGCAACCAGGCCATCAGCCGCCACGCACTGCGGGTGTCCTTCATACCCGTGGCGCAAAGCATCGCGTTCACCATCCCCGCCATCTTCGCCGGCGGCTTCTTCGCGGAAAAGATCTTCGCCTGGCACGGCGTCGGGTCCTGGTCCATCGACTCGATCGGGCTGCAGGACGTCAACGCGGCCACCGCCACCCTCGCCTACGGCTCAGTCATCTTCGCGATCGGGGCGATCCTCGCCGACTTCGCCACCACGCTCGTCGACCCGAGAGTGCGGGTGCAGTAACCATGACCAACCTCAACACGATTGACCCGGCCGCCGTCCTCGACGAAGGAAAGATCGAAAACGACGACGTCGTCATCGGCAAGTCGCGGATCATCCGGCGGCGCTTCCTGCGCAACCGGACCGCCGTCGCCGGCCTCATCATTTTCCTGGCCCTGACCCTTTTCTCCTTCATCGGCGGGTTCCTGGGCAGCTGGGACAAGGAAACCATCGACCCCTTCAACATCGGCATGCCGCCCTCCGCCGACCACCTGCTGGGCACCTCCCAGGCCGGGATCGACCTCTACGCCCTCACCGTCGAGGGCACCCGCGTCTCCATCCTGATCGGCGTCGTCGTCGGCGTAGTCTCGGTGCTGGTCGCCGCCGTCTACGGCTGCACCATGGCCTACTTCGGCCGCAGGGTGGACAAGGTCATGCTGTTTATCCTCGAAGCCCTGATCATGATGCCGGCCCTGCTGGTGGTCGCGGTGGCCACGAGCGGCGGCGCCAACGGCCTGAAGAACACCGTCCCGAGCTGGATGCTGCTCATCATCGTCCTGCTGGTCTTCAGCTGGATGGGCACCGCGCGCCTCATCCGGTCGCTTTCGATGTCCCTCATGCAGCGCGATTTCGTCAAGGCCGCGCAGTACATGGGCGTCCCGCCGCGCCGGATCGTCTGGCGGCACCTGGTCCCCAACATCGGTTCCCTGCTGGTCCTGGAAGTCACCCGGGGTGTCACCGGCGCCATCCTCGCCGAGGTCGCCTTCTCCTTCATCGGCATTGGCATCAAAGTTCCTGACGTGAGCCTGGGCGTGCTGATCGGCCAGTCCACTTCGCAGGTCTCCACGTTCCCGTGGATGTTCTGGGCCCCCCTGACCGTGATGTTCCTGCTGACCGGCTCGCTCGCCATGATGAACGACGGCCTCCGCGACGCGTTCGACCCCAGCTCCAGCTCCGTGGGCCGCGCCAAGCGGGGCAACGCCAGCACTGGCAAAACACAGAAGAAGACCAAATGACCAGCAACACCACCGCCCAGACCACCACCGCCTGGAACGCCGCCCAGGGCACCGCCGGGCGCCTCCGCGCCGTCGGGCTGCACGCCCCCACCGACGCGGTCCTCTCCGTCCGTGACCTCAATGTCCGCTTCAATACCGAAAACGGCGTGGTGCACGCGGTCCGCGGCATCGACTTCGACGTATTGCCCGGCAAGACCCTCGGAATCGTGGGCGAGTCCGGCTCCGGCAAATCGGTCACGTCCATGGCGATCATGGGCCTGCTGCCCCCGACGGCGGAAATCAGCGGCTCGGTCCGGCTCAACGGCAAGGAACTGCTGGGGCTCAGCGACAAGGCCATGTGCGCCCACCGCGGCAACGACCTCGCAATGGTGTTCCAGGATCCGCTGTCCTCCCTGACCCCCGTCTACACGGTCGGCACCCAGATTATCGAGGCCCTCACCGTCCACAACCCGGCCATGAGCAAGCAGGCCAAGGAGGCCCGCGCCGTCGAACTCCTGGGCCTGGTCGGCATCCCCAGCCCGAAGGACCGGCTCAAGGCCTTCCCGCACGAATTCTCCGGCGGCATGCGACAGCGCGTCATGATCGCCATCGCCATCGCCAACAACCCGCGGGTCCTCATCGCCGATGAGCCGACGACGGCGCTCGACGTCACCATCCAGGCGCAGGTCCTCGAGGTACTCCACGCCGCGCAGGAGGAGACCGGCGCCGCCGTCGTCATGATCACGCACGACCTCGGCGTGGTCGCCGGCATCGCTGACGACATCATGGTGATGTACGCCGGCAAACCGGTGGAGACCGGCAGCGTGGACGAGATTTACTACAACCCGCGGATGCCGTACACCATGGGCCTGCTGGGCGCGGTCCCGCGCGTGGACATCGCGGAAAAGACCTCCCTGGTGCCAATCGAGGGCATCCCCCCGAATCTGACCCAGCCGCCCACAGGCTGCTCGTTCGCGCCCCGCTGCCCGCTCGCCGGCGAGGACTGCCTCGACGGGGAACCGGACCTTCGGGCCGTGGCACCCGGCGCGGGACACAGCGCTGCATGCATCAAGACCGAGGCCCTCGCCGACGTCGACGTCCAGACGGTTTTTGCCGTCCCGGCCGTTCCGGTATCCCGCTTTGACTCGCTTCCCCGGCACGAGCGCAGAACCGTCCTGGAACTCCGTGACGTCAGGAAGCACTTCCCGCTCCTGAAAGGCGCCCTGCTCAAGCGCAGGATCGGCACTGTGAAAGCCGTGGACGGGCTGAGCTTCGATATCCGCGAGGGGGAGTGCTTCTCGATCGTGGGGGAGTCCGGCTGCGGAAAGACCACCACGCTGCTGGAAATCATGGAATTCCACAAGGACCAGGACGGCGAGGTTGTCATTGGCGGGCTGAGCAACAAGCAGGCCGCCGACGCCAAAGCCAAGGGCGCCATGCGCAGGGAATTGCAGATGGTCTTCCAGGACCCCACCGGGGCACTGGATCCGCGCTTCACCGTCTACGAGGTCCTGGCCGAGCCGATGGAAAACCTGGGCATGCCCAAGCCGGCCATCCGGAAACGGATCATGGAGCTCATGGAGCTGGTGGGCCTGCAGGCGGACCACGTCAACAGGTTCCCCAACCAGTTCTCCGGCGGCCAGCGCCAGCGCATCGGCATAGCCCGGGCCCTCGCCGTGAACCCCMGTCTGGTTGTCCTGGACGAACCCGTCTCCGCCCTCGACGTGTCAGTGCAGGCCGGTGTCATCAACCTCCTGGACAAGCTCCGCGCCGAACTCGGCCTGAGCTACCTCATGGTGGCGCATGACCTCTCCGTGGTCCGGCATATCTCCAACCGCGTTGCCGTCATGTATCTGGGCAAGATCGTGGAGATCGGAGACGTCGACGCCGTCTTCGACAACCCCCGCCACCCCTATACCCGCGCCCTGCTCTCGGCGATCCCGGTACCGGATCCGGAGCTGGAGCGCACCCGCGAACGGATCATCCTCCAGGGCGACCTGCCCTCGCCCCTGGAGGCGCCGGCTGGCTGCAATTTCGCCACCCGCTGTCCCGTGTTCGCGGCCCTGCCGCCGGCCAGGCAGGAGAAGTGCCTGACCCTGGAGCCTGCCCTGGAACCGGCCGCCACCGACCAGCGGTTCGCCTGTTTCTACCCGGACGGCGAACTGGACGCGGACATGCTGGTTGTCCACGAGACCACCTGAGTCGCGCCAACAGCAGCCCACACCAACAGCAGAACTGCACGCTGCACCCGGACCACCAGTCCGCCAGAGACTCCCATGCATCACACTCGCACGAAAAAAATGAAGGGGATCACAATGAAGAATCGGACCAAGATCGGCGGCATCACCGCCGTCGTGGCCGCACTCGCTCTGACTGCCTGCGGCAGCGGAGGCGCCTCCACTACCGCGGAGAGCGCCAAGGCACAGGATGCCTCGGGCGATCTCAGCAAGCTGGTCAGCGTCAACGCCAAGACGGCCGGAGACCTGAAGCAGGGCGGCACGGTGACGCTGCCCCTGGGCAACATCGGACCGGACTTCAACGGCTTCTCCAACGCGGGCAACTCGGCGGACAACACCGAGCTGCACTACCCGATAGACGAGGCCGGCTACGTGGGCTGCTGGAAGCTGGACTTCGACGGCACCGCCAGCCTCAACAAAAACTTCTGCGAAGACTTCAAGAGCGAGGTCAAAGACGGCAAGCAGACCATCACGATCAAGATCAACCCGAAGGCCGCCTACAACGACGGCACTCCGATCAACGCCTCCACGTTCGAGAACACGTGGAAGATGCTCAATGGCCAGAACAAGGACATCGACATCGTCTCGTCCGGCGCGTACGAGTTCATCGACTCCGTCAAGGCCGGCAGCAGCGACAAGGAAGTCGTTGTGACCACCACCCAGCCGGTGTACCCCCTCAGCGACATCTTCGGCGGCTTCATCCCGCAGGCCGTCAACACCCCGGAGCTCTTCAACACCGGCTTCACCGGCGAAATGCACCCCGAGTGGATGGCCGGCCCGTTCAAGGTCGACAAGTACGACTCTGCCGCGAAGACCGTCTCCCTTGTTCCCAACGACAAGTGGTGGGGAGCGAAGCCTGTCCTGGACAAGGTGATCTTCCGCCAGCTGGAGGCAAGCGCCGAGATCGCCGCCTTCAAGAACGGCGAGGTCGACATGGCCGACGGCCGCACGCTGACCAAGTACAAGCAGCTTGAAGGCACCAAGAACGCCGAGGTCCGCCGCGGCCAGCGCCTCTTCGCCGGCGGACTGAACCTCAACGCACTGAAGGCGCCGCTCACCGACGTCGCAGTCCGCAAGGCGATCTTCACCGCCGTCGACCGTCCGGCCATCCGCGCCGTCCGCTTCGGCGGCCTGAACTGGGAGGAGAACAGCTCCGGCTCCATGATGCTGATGCCGTTCTCGAAGTACTACCAGGACAACTACCCGGTCAAGGAAACCGGCGCCGACGCCGCCAAGAAGGTCCTGACCGAGGCCGGCTACACGGCCAACGCCAAGGGCATCATGGAAAAGGACGGCGTTCCGGCGTCGTTCAAGATCACCAACTTCGGTGACGACCCCACCGCCCTCGCCACGGTGCAGACGCTGCAGAAGCAGCTGCAGGCCGCCGGCATGGAGGTCGGCATTGACCAGCGCGGCGACGCCGACTTCGGCAAGGTGGTGGGCAGCCGCGACTTCCAGCTCACCATCAGCGGCTACTCCGTCGGCGCCGACGCCACCGCCGCCGTCAAGCAGTACTACGACTCCAAGACCAACGAGAACGAACTCGGCGATGCCGACCTGGACAAGGCCATCAAGGACCTCGCCTCCATCCAGGACGACGCCCAGCGCAACAAGGCCGCCATGGACGTCGAGAAGAAGCACATGGAGAAGTACTTCTCCATGGGCGTCATCATGAACGGCCCGCAGATCTACTTCGCCCGCACGGGCCTGGCCAACTACGGCGCCGCCCTGTTCCAGACTCCGGACTGGAGTGTCGTCGGCTGGCAGAAGAGCTAGCACTGACAAACCTCAAGCAATAGCAGCAGCACGGCCGCGGCCGGCGCCACCGGAAGCATCCGGGCGGCGCCGGCCACGTTCGCTTAACAGGGTTGTCGCTTAACAGGCTCGTCGCATAGCAGGCCGGCTGCTTAACCAACCCGCCGGGTCCGACCAACACGGCGGTAGCCTAGGCACCATGAGCAACGATTCAGCGACCGACCAAACAAGTGGGCCCATCCGCACCGCCGTCGCCGGATTCGGCCTCTCCGGCAGCGTCTTCCACGCACCGTTCATCGCCGCAAACCCCGCCTATTCGCTGCGCGCCATCTCCACCTCCGACGCCGGCAGGCAGGCTGCCGCCACGCAAAGCCACCCGGCGGCCCGGATCCTCGACACCCCGGCGGACCTCCTGGAGCTCGCCGGCGAACTGGACCTGCTGGTGCTCGGCACCCCGCCCGCCACGCACTATCCGCTCGCCAAAGCGGCCCTGGAAGCCGGGCTCGACGTCGTGGTGGACAAGCCGTTCGCCGTCCGCAGCGCCGAGGGGCAGGAACTCATTGACCTCGCCGCGCGCCTGGGCCGGGTGCTCACCGTGTTCCAGAACCGGCGCTGGGACGGCGATTACCTCACGGTCCGCGGACTGCTGGACAGCGGCGTCTTCGGCACCGCGGCCCGCTTCGAGTCCCGCTTTGAGCGGTGGTCGCCGGACGTCCCCAAGGCATGGAAGGCCGCTGCCACGGCGGACGACGGCGGCGGCGTGCTGTTTGACCTCGGCACCCACCTGCTGGACCAGGCAGTACAGCTCTTTGGCCCGGCCACGGTCACGCACGCGGAACTGGCAGCCCGGCGCCCCGGAGCCCACGCTGACGACGACGTTTTTGTGGCCCTGCAGCACAGCTCCGGGGTTATCAGCCACCTGTGGATGAACATGCTGTGCGCCCAGCAGGGGCCGCGGTACCGGATCCTGGGCAGCGAGGGCGGCTTCACCAAGCACGGAGTGGACCCGCAGGAGCCCTACATCGTGGCCGGCGGAAGCCCGCTGGACGCCGATTACGGTGTCGAGGATCCGGAGTGGGCCGGGCTGCTGGGACGCGACGGGCACCTGGACCGGCTGCCTACCGAGCGCGGCGCCTACCCGGAGTTTTACCGGATCCTGGCCGCAAAGATCGCCGAAGGCGGCGCCGTCTCGGGGCTGCCAGTCCCGGTCGATCCCGCGGGCCCGGTGGAGGTCCTGCGCCTGATCGAGCAGGCCCGGGAACTGGCCGAACGCGCCTAGCGGGGCTTAAACAGCAATCGGCTGCTCCGTAACTGCCGTTCTGGGGGTCCAAAAGGGCGGTTACGGAGCAGCCGATGCTAACTCCGCAGGGGTTACGCGGAGACCAGTTCGTGCCAGTCGGAGACGAGGGGCAGGTTGTGCGCCTCGGAGACCGAGCGGTGGGCAACCTTGCCGCCGGCGATGTTCAGGCCGGAGGCCAGGGCCGCGTCACGCTCGAACGCGGCCTTGACGCCCAGGTTCGCCAGGGACACGGCGTAGCGCAGGGTGACGTTGGTCAGCGCGTACGTGGAGGTGTTCGGGACGGCACCGGGCATGTTGGCGACGCAGTAGAAGATCGTGTTGTGGACCTTGTACGTCGGTTCCTGGTGCGTGGTGGGGTGGGTGTCCTCGAAGCAGCCGCCCTGGTCCACGGCGATGTCCACCAGCACGGAGCCAGGCTTCATCCGGGACACGAGCTCGTTGGTGACCAGCTTCGGGGCCTTGGCGCCGGGGATGAGGACTGAACCGATGACGAGGTCGGCGTCGACCACGGACTTCTCGATCTCGTAGTTGTTGGACGCGACCGTCTTCAGGCGGCCCTGGTACTGGGCGTCCAGTTCGCGGAGGCGGTTGATGTTGATGTCCAGGATGGTGACGTCCGCGCCCAGGCCCAGGGCCATGGCGGCGGCGTTGGTGCCGGCGACACCGGCGCCCAGGACAACAACCTTGGCCGGGCGGACGCCCGGGACGCCGCCGAGCAGCACACCCTTGCCGCCAGCCGGGGCCATCAGTGAGGTGGCGCCCACCTGCACGGAGAGCCGGCCGGCAACCTCGGACATCGGGGCCAGCAGCGGCAGGGACCGGCCTTCCTGGACGGTCTCGTACGCGATGGCGGTGACGCCGGAGTTGATCAGTTCCTGGGTCAGTTCCGGCTCGGCGGCCAGGTGCAGGTAGGTGAAGAGGATCAGGCCCTTGCGGAAGCGGTGGTATTCGGCCTTGACCGGCTCCTTGACCTTCATCACCATGTCGGCGCGGCCCCAGACGTCGTCGGCTTCGGCGACGATCTCGGCGCCGGCGATCGCGTATTCCTCGTCCGTGATGCCCGAGCCCAGGCCCGCGCCGCGCTCGACGAGGACCACGTGGCCGTGCGTGCGGAATTCGTGGACGCCGGCTGCTGTGATGGCGACGCGGAATTCGTTGTTCTTGATCTCTTTGGGTACACCGATGATCATTTGTTGGCTCCAGTAGTGAAGGCCTCGTGGGCCTGGATGAGCGGGGGATTTCGTACTTCCAGAATAAATCCCGCTGTGAGGCACGCGACAGGAGCCGCCGGCGGGTGCTGCGCGGCTGCCGCATGATTCCGGGGTTTTTCAAATCCGGGGGTAGACATCTGTCGATTGAGCGGGCGTCAGGTGTCGGCTGGTGTCCGTCGCCGGATGTATTCGCAGTGCGGCGGGCCGGGGCAGTAGTCTGGCAGGATGCAGCAGCAGGACGTGGAGCAGCTCGTGGAGCAGGTGGCGCAACGGCTGGGCCGCGGACTCTCCCTCGAGGACCTCGACGGCCTGCTCCTGGCCTACAGCTCCAACCAGTCGCATGCGGACCGCGTCCGGGTGAACTTCCTGCTCAGCAAGCGGGTCCCCGTGGACGTCATCGCCTGGCAGCTCTCCCACGGGATTGCGACGGCGGTCCGGCCGGTCGTCGTGCCGGCCAATGCGGATCTTGGCATGCTGGGCCGCGTGTGCGTGCCCCTGCTGGTGCGGGGCTTCAGGGTGGGGTACCTGTGGGTCCAGCTCGACGCCGAGGAGCCAAGCGCCGCGACCGTCCTCGCCCAGCTGCAGGACGTGGCCCCGGACCTGGAGCAGCTCTCCTTCCTGCTGCTGGATTCCAATACGGCCGAGTCCGAGTTCCGCCGCCGCCGCGAACAGGAATTCCTGGCCGCCTGCGCCGGCGAGGCCAACGCTGTGGCGGCCGTGGCGGGCTGGAAAGAGGTCCAGGGCAAGGGGCCCTGGCAGCTGGTGACCGTCCTGGACGCGGACGGCTGGGCCGGAGGCTCGGACCCCATCGCCGACACGCTCATTCACCGCTCCGCCGCGCTGCAGGCCACCATCGGCGTGGACGCCGCACTCTTCAGCGCTGGCACTGAAACGCATGCGGTGGTGCTCTTCAAGGAATCCACGGGACGTGCGGACCATGCCCAGGTGCTGGTCCATTACCAGCTCGAACTGGCCAAACGCTCCGGGCGGACTGTCCGGCGGATCATCCTGGGCACCAGTGAGGGATTTGCCAGGCCGCGGGAACTCGCCGAGGCCTACCGGCAGTCACGGCGGGCAGCGCAGGCCGCGGCCGTGGATCCGCAGCTGGGCGAACTGGTCGACTGCCACTCCACCGGCGTGTACCAGCTCCTGGCCTCGGCCGGCGGCGGGGCGGGAGCCTGGGCAGACGCGGGATCCGTGTACTTCCGCATCCTCGAGGACCACGACCGCAACCACGAGCTGCTGCCCGTGTTGGAGCTGTTCTATGACAACGACGGTTCGGTCCAGGAGGTCGCCGCCAAACTGCACCTGCACAGGAGCAGCATCTACAACCGGCTCGGCCGGATCCGCCAGCTGCTGGGCGTGGACCCGCTGAAGGGAATGGTGCGGCTGGAACTGCATGCCGCGCTCAAGGCACGGCGCTGGGCGGGCCGGCCCCGGATTTAGGGTTCAGCCCTCGCGCTTGGGGGAGTCGGTGTCGAGGGACAGTCCCGCGCCGGCCTCGGCGGCGGTGTCGGGGGCGGCCCGGCGGACGGCGTCGCGGTGCCGAGAAATCCGGCTGTCCACCCACAATGACACCGCAACGAAAGCGACGCCGCTGGCCAAATAGGTGGCGGTATTGTTCAGGCCCATGGCAGTTCCGAGGATGCCGGCGAGGAGCATCGCGGCGATGCCTGCCATGATGTGCCACCCTCTGAATTTACCCACAAACCAAGCTTAACCCGCGGCATATCAGTGTTTCCGCGCAAGGGAGGGATCGTTGCTTGATCCTTATCACTGCGTCATGAAGCAACTGGTCACTAGTCATTTAGGTCGCTAGTCATTTAGGTCGCTAGTCATTTGCGCCGCCGTCGGTCTGGCTGCCCGGCGACCCGGCGCCCGAACCGTTCTTCTTCTGCGTTTCGAGCCAGGCCATGATGTCGGCCAGCCGGATCCGCCGGTGCGTTCCCCGGTACTCGACCGGAATCTCGCCGCGATCGGTCATATTCCGCAGGTACGTGTGCGAGATCCCCGCAAGCTCCGCGGCCCGGGACGTCGTCAGCATCTCCTCGACGCTGCTGACGGTAACTGCCTCGCCGCGGCTGAAGCGGCCCAGCAGGTCGACGACGGCGTCCCTCGCCGCCGGCGGCAGCCGGTGGACGGTGCCGTCAACGAACACCGTGATGTCATCGCCGCCGTCGAGGGCGTACTTGAGTTTCTGCGCGTCCTCGGCCGGGAGGCCGGCCGTCACCCGGGGAGCTATCAGTGCCATGAGTGCATCCTAGCGGCGGCTACAGCCCCAGATCCTCCAGGACCGGCAGCTTTGCCCGGACCCAGGCCCGGGCATCCGTAGCGCTCGGCGCCGAGAGGGCCAGCTTGGCCAGCTCCTGCGCTTCGGCCAGGGTGACGGTCTTCAGCACGGCGGCGACGGCCGCGATGGATCGCGCCGTCATGGACAGTGTGGTGACACCAAGCCCGGTGAGGACGACGGCGAGGGCCGGATCAGCCGCAGCCTCGCCGCACACACCCACCGGCTTGTTGTGGCCCTCGGCCGCTGAACCTTCCACTGTCAGGCGCACGAGCCGCAGCACGGCCGGCTGCCAAGGGGTGTTCAGGGCGGCCAGCGGGCCGAGCTGGCGGTCGGCGGCCATGGCGTACTGGGTGAGGTCGTTGGTGCCCAGGCTGGCGAAGCCGACTTCGCGGAGGATGGACTCTGCCGTCAGCGCGGCCGAGGGGACCTCCACCATGACGCCGGGGGTCTTGATCCCTGCCGCGGCGCACAGCGACGCGAAACGGGCCGCTTCCTCGGCGGTGGAAATCATCGGTGCCATCACCCAGACGTCGGCCTCGGATGCCTTCTCGGCCTGGGCGATCGCCTGCAGCTGGCGCTCCAGGACGCCGGGCGTGGTGAAGTCAGTCCGGTACCCGCGGACGCCGAGGGCCGGGTTGGGCTCGGTGGCGTCGGTCAGGAACGGCAGCGGCTTGTCCGCACCGGCATCGAGCGTGCGGAGCACCACCTTCTTGCCCGGGAAGGCGTCAAAAACGCCCTGGTACGCGGCGGCCTGTTCCTCCACGGTGGGCTCGGTGTCCCGCTCCAGGAAACAGAACTCGGTCCGGAACAGCCCCACGCCCTGGGCGTTCAGGCCGGCCGCCTTGACGGCGTCCTTGGCGCCGCCGACGTTGGCGAGCAGTGGAACGAGGTGGCCGTCCGCCGTCGTGCCCGTCCCGTCAAAGGCGGCCAGCAGTGACGCCGTGGCGGCCCAGTGGGCTGCGGCCGCGCGCTGGGATTCGTCAGGTTCAGCGGTGATGAGGCCGGCCGCTCCGTCCACGTACACCTCGGTGCCGTCAGCGAGCTCGTCCACTCCGGCAGCGGCCACTACGGCGGGCAGGCCGAGCGAGCGGGCGATGATGGCCGTGTGGGACTGCGGGCCGCCGCCGGCGGTGACCAGGGCAAGGACCTTTTCCGGATCCAGGGTGGCGGTGTCGGCCGGGGCTAGGTCCTCGGCGATGAGGATGAACGGGGTGGCGGACACGGGGATGCCCGGCGCCGGAACCCCACGCAGTTCCGCGACGATCCGGGCCCGGACATCCAGGACGTCCGTGGCACGTTCGGCCATGTAGCCGCCSAGGTTGTGCAGCATTTCGGAGACAGAGGCGCCGGCCTCCCAGATCGCCCGCTGCCCGGAGGTGCCGCGGCCGATCAGTTTGGCGGCGGACTTGAGCAGCATGGTGTCGGTGGCCATGAGCGCCGTGGCCTCCAGGACGGCCTTGCCGTCGCCGGTGACGGTCTCGGAACGGCCCTTGAGTTCGTCGTGGACGGACTTCGCGGCGGCCTTCAGTGCCGCCGTCGCCTCCTCCGCCGTGACGCCGGTGGGAAGCTGCTCTCCGGCGGGCGGTTCGCTGATCGGTTTGGGCATCTGCCGGATGGTGCCGATGATGCGGCCGGGGCTGACGCCTACTCCTGGGAAGTTCTGCACTGAAGGTCCTCATTCTCTGTCGTAGGCCAGTGGCCAGTAAGCCGGTAAGCCAGGCGCCGCCAATGACCGTGCTGGTCATTGCTGACCGCGGCCGACTGCTGCGTCAGCGGGCTGGTCACGGCACCTGGAAAAATTGTATGTGATGCAGTTCATATAGCGTTGCTATAGGTGCTAGGGTAGCGGTTATGAGTATCGATGGCCAGCTACCACCCAAGGCCCGGCTGCTGCGCGCAGCCGCCGAGCTGCTGGCCAACTCGGGCGGATCCGCAGTCTCGACCCGCCAGATCACACAGCTGGCCGGTGTTACCGCACCGACCCTCTACCACCACTTTGGTGACAAGGAAGGGCTGTTCGACGCCGTCGTCGCAGCAGGTTTTGACGAATATGTCGCGGGCGAACGTGACTTCGCGCCCTCTGGCCAACCGCTGGAGGACATCCGGAGGATGTGGGACAACCATGTCCAGTTCGGGCTGAAACAGCCCGAACTGTATCTCGTCATGTTTGGCAATATCCGCCCTGAGAGCCGGCCGGCGATCGTCGCCGATGCCGAGGCCCTCATGGAGGAGATGCTGAACAAGGCGGCTGTCTCCGGGCAGCTCAACGTCCCGCCCAGGGAGGCAGCCAGGTCCATCCTGGCGGCCAACGTGGGCGTGACCCTCATGCTGATCGCGGAAAAGGTGCCAGAGCGGAACCTCGAGCTCTCCACCATGACCCGCGACGCCATGATCTTTGCGGTTTCCACCGAGCAGGCCCGGGACAACGGTTCTGTCGACAACGGAAAATCCTCAGTGGTTGTGGCGGCCATCGCATTGAACGCAGCACTCCAGGCGTCCCACTCGGACCAGCTTTCCAGCTCGGAACTGAAGCTCTTCCTCGAATGGCTCCACCGGATCTCCAACAGCTCCACCAGCTAGCTCGGCGAAATTATCGGACCATCCTGCAAAGCAGCGGGAACGACGGTTAGGAATTCACATGGCAACAGAGACAGTTGCGAAACCACGCACCAGCGCGCGGGTACACGTCCAGAAGTTCGGGACGTTCCTGTCCGGCATGATCATGCCCAACATCGGCGCCTTCATCGCCTGGGGCTTCATCACAGCGCTCTTCATCCCGGCGGGCTTCTTCCCCAACTCGGAGCTCGGCAAGCTGGTCGGTCCGATGATCACGTACCTGCTCCCGCTGCTGATCGGCTACACCGGCGGCCGCATGGTCTACGGCGTTCGCGGCGGCGTGGTCGGCGCGGTGGCCACCATGGGCGTGATTGTCGGTACGGACATCCCCATGTTCATCGGCGCCATGATCCTGGGCCCGCTCACGGCCTGGCTCATGATGAAAGCGGACAAGATCTGGGAAGGCCGCGTCAAGCCCGGCTTCGAGATGCTGATCGACAACTTCTCGGCCGGCATCCTGGCCGCCATCATGGCAGTTGTCGGCATGCTGATAGTCGGTCCCGTGGTGAAGGCCTTCAGCAACGGTGCCAGCGCCGTCGTCGAATTCCTGGTCGCGAACGGCCTGCTGCCCTTTACCAGCATCTTCATCGAGCCCGCCAAAGTCCTGTTCCTGAACAACGCCGTCAACCACGGCATCCTCACCCCCCTGGGCACGCAGCAAGCGCTCGAGCAGGGCAAGTCCATCCTGTTCCTGCTCGAAGCCAACCCCGGCCCCGGCTTCGGCATCCTGCTCGCCTACTCGTTCTTCGGCAAGGGCCTGGCCAAGGCGTCCGCTCCGGGCGCGGCTGTGATCCAGTTCGTCGGCGGCATCCACGAGATCTACTTCCCGTACGTCCTGATGAAGCCGATGATGATCTTCGCGGCAATCGGCGGCGGCATGACCGGCATCTTCACCCTGGTGGTCACCGGCGCCGGACTCCGGTCCCCCGCGGCCCCGGGCAGCATCATCGCGGTCTACGCCTCCACCGCACGCGACAGCTACGTCGGCGTGACGCTCTCCGTGCTGTTCGCCACCACGGTGTCCTTCCTGATTGGATCGGTGATCCTGAAGGCCAGCAAGGCGCCCGCGGAAGATGACCTGGACCAGGCCACCCACAAGATGGAGGCCCTGAAGGGCAAGAAGAGCTCGGTTTCCGCGGCCCTGCTCGGTGAGGGCGTGGGCGCCAGCGGCGTCGCCGTCCTCGCGACCCCGATCACGAACATCGTCTTTGCGTGCGACGCCGGTATGGGTTCCAGCGCGATGGGCGCCTCCGTGCTCCGCAACAAGATCAAGGCCGCCGGCTTCCCGGAGGTCAAGGTCACCAACTCCGCAATCGCCAACCTCAGCGACACCTACGACGTCGTCATCACCCACCAGGACCTGACCGAGCGGGCCAAGCCCGCCACGGCCAGCGCCGTGCATGTCTCCGTCGACAACTTCATGAACAGCCCGCGCTATGACGAGATCGTGGAGCTGGTCAAGGCCAGCAACACGGAGGCAGACGGCACGGACGCTGCAGCGGCCCCGGCCGCGGCGGGCGCCGCCGCCGGTGCAACCGCCGTCGGCACCCCGGAGGCCTCTGCCGAGGCTCCCGAGGACGCCGAGGAAGGCCCTGCAGGCATCCTGGTGGCCGAAAGCGTCGTCCTCAACGGCACCGCCACCACGCGCGACGCCGCGATCGACGAGGCCGGGCAGCTCCTACTGGACCGCGGCGCCGTCGACTCCGGCTACGTGGACGCCATGCACGAACGCGAGGAATCCGTCTCCACATACATGGGCAGCTTCCTGGCCATCCCGCACGGCACCAACGCCGCGAAGGACCACATCATGAAGTCCGCGGTGTCCGTGATCCGCTACCCCAACGGCATCGACTGGAACGGCAAGGAAGTGAAGTTCGTGGTCGGCGTGGCCGGCGTCAACAACGAGCACCTCCACATCCTGTCCTCGATCGCCAAGGTCTTCACCAACAAGGCGCAGGTGGCCCAGCTCGAGGCGGCCACCACCGTCGACGAAGTCCTGGCCCTGTTCGGAAAGGTCAACTCCTAGTGAAGGCCGTGCATTTCGGAGCCGGAAACATCGGCCGCGGCTTCGTGGGGCTCCTGCTGCACGACGCCGGGTATGAGGTGGTGTTCGCCGACGTCGCAGACGCCCTCATCACCCAGCTGGCCGCGGCGGACAGCTACCAGGTCCACGAGGTGGGCGACCACCCCGCCGTCCGCACTGTCGAGAACTTCCGTGCGCTGAACTCCGGCACGCAGGAAGCCGCCGTCGTCACGGAGATCGCGACGGCGGACATCGTGACCACCGCCGTCGGGCCGCACATCCTGAAGTTCGTGGCGCCCCTGATCGCCAAGGGGATCGCCGCCCGCGCCGCCGGGCTGGCGCCGCTGCAGGTGATGGCGTGCGAGAACGCGATCAACGCGACCGACATCCTGAAGGCCGAGGTGGCCGCCCAGTGGGATCCGGCCGCCGGATCCCTGGACGCCGCCGCCGTGTTCGCCAATACGGCCGTGGACCGGATTGTGCCCAACCAGGAGCCCGGCCAGGGCCTGGATGTCACCGTGGAGACGTTCTATGAGTGGGTGATCGACCGTACCCCGTTCGCCGGGAAGGAGCCGGTGATCCCGGGCGCGACCTTCGTGGACGATCTGGGGCCGTACATCGAACGGAAGCTGTTCACCGTCAACACCGGCCACGCTGCCGCGGCGTACTTCGGTTTCGAGGCAGGCCTCGGCAAGATTTCCGAGGCCATGGCCGACCAGGACGTYGCCGCSGACGTGCGCKCCGTMCTGGACGARACCAAGGAACTCCTGGTGKCCAAGCACGGCTTCAACCGCGGGGATCAGGAGGCGTACGTGGAGAAGATCCTGGGCCGCTTCTCCAACCCGCACCTGCCGGACACCGTCACCCGGGTGGGACGCGCCCCGCTGCGCAAGCTCAGCCGGAACGAGCGTTTCATCGGTCCCGCTGCCGAGCTGGCCGAACGCGGTATTGTCCCCGAGGCGCTGCTCGGGGCGATTGCCGCGGCCCTGCGCTTCAATGATCCGGCGGACGCGGAGGCCGTGGAGCTGGCGAAAATCCTCTCCGCGTCCACGCCGGACCAGGCCACGGAGAAGATCACCGGCCTGGCGCCGGACCATCCGCTCTTCGCCGCCGTCGCCTCCCTCGTTGAGGAAGCCAAAACGGTGGTCTGATCAACGCCCTAGCTGGGCCGACGCCGGAACTCACAGGAGTTCCGGCGTCGGCGTATTTAAGCCCCCCCGCAGAGGAGCGCCCACCGTCACCCCCGTTGCGCTATCAGCTAGGGCTGCCATTTGCCGGTTTTGGCAACCAAGAGTGAGAGGGCAACCCGTGCCCTTGACCATTAGGTAGCCTAACTGTTAGGCTACCTAACTATGAGCGCCAATGATCCGGTTGACCCCGGCCTSCTCGCCCTCGCCSRGGAYTTCCGCGAGGCYCTCCGCCACAGCATCTACCTCGTCCGCCGCCTCGACGCAGACGGCGAACTCAGCGCCGCCCAGCTCAGCACGCTCAAGATGCTGATCGACACCGGGCCGGCCGCGGCCGGCAGTACTTCCCCCGGCGGCGTGCGCGTGGGCGAAATCGCCCGGAATCTCGGCGTCAAGGTACCCAGCGCCACCGAGCAGATCATCAAGCTCGAGCGCGCTGGCCTCGCCCGCCGGGAACCGGATCCCGAGGACTCCCGCGCCGTACGGGTGACCCTGACGGAAGCCGGCCTCGCCGCCGTCGCCTCCGCCAATGAGCGCCGCAACGCCGTCATGGCCGGCCTCCTCTCGTCCCTCTCGGACGATGACCGCGCCGCCCTCGCCGCTGCCCTGCCGGTCATTGGCCGGATCAACGCGACGCTCCAGGCCTGATCTTCACACTTCATTCCCAATCCCCTAGGAGTACCCCCATGCACGGCCAGCCCGCCGACACCCTGCCGGCAGCCGAAGTTACCCTCGAGGCCGAGAAGGCCTCGCTACTCAAACAGCCCAAGGCGGTGTGGGCGACGGCACTCGCGGCCGTCTTCGCCTTCATGGGCATCGGCCTGGTGGATCCCATCCTGCCGGCGATCGCCAAGAACCTGGATGCCTCCCGGAGCCAGGTATCGCTGCTCTTCACGAGCTATTTCCTGGTGACCGCCGTCGCCATGCTGATCACCGGCTACGTCTCCTCCCGCATCGGCGGGAAGCGGACTCTGCTGATCGGACTGGCCGTGATTGTTGTGTTCGCCTCGCTGTCCGGCACGTCGGGCAGCGTGGCTGAGCTGATCGGCTTCCGCGCCGGCTGGGGACTGGGCAACGCCCTGTTCGTGGCCACCGCGCTGGCCGTCATAGTCGGCGTCGCAAGCGGCGGTGCCGGAACCGCGATCATCCTGTACGAGGCCGCCCTCGGCCTGGGCATCTCCCTCGGCCCGCTCCTGGGTGCGCTGCTTGGCGGCTGGCAGTGGCGCGCCCCGTTCTTCGGCACCGCCGTGCTGATGGCCTCGGCGTTCATCGCGCTCATTGCCCTGCTGCCCAAGACCCCGCTGCCCGAGCGGAAAGTCCGGCTCCGGGACCCGCTGCTGGCCCTGGGGCACAAGGGGCTCAGGACGACGGCGGCCAGCGGCCTGTTCTACAACTACGGCTTCTTCACTGTCCTAGCCTTCACGCCCTTCATCCTCGGCATGGACGCCTACGGGATCGGCGGGGTGTTCTTCGGCTGGGGCGTCGCCGTGGCTCTCTTCTCGGTATTTGTTGCCCCCGTGCTGCAGAACCGCTTCGGCGCCGTCCGGGTGCTCACCGGCACCCTGTTCGTGCTGATGCTGGACCTTCTGGGGCTGGGCCTGGCCGCCGGGCACTCGGTGCCAGCCGTCGTGGTCCTCGTAGTCATTTCCGGGGCGCTCCTGGGCGTCAACAACACCATCTACACCGAGCTGGCCATGGGCGTTTCCGATTCGCCGCGGCCGGTGGCTTCCGCCGGCTACAACTTCGTGCGTTGGATGGGCGGCGCCCTGGCACCCTTTGCCGCCGCGCAGCTGGGCGAACACTTCGGCCCGCAGGTCCCCTTCTTCGCCGGCGCACTGGCCATGGTGGTCGCAATCGCCGTGGTGTTCGGCGGACGCCGCTACCTGGCCGCGCACGAGCCGCACGTGGTCTAGCAGCCGAGGCAACAGAAACGCCCATGTTCCGCAGAACATGGGCGTTTTTGTTGCCACTTCCAGGCGCCGGGTCAGGCTTTGAGGGAATCCTTGGCCGAATCCTTCGCAGAGCCCTTGGGCACGAACAGTGTTTCGGCCTGTTCCAGGGACATGCCGTTGGTCTCCGGCACCTTGAACATCACGAAGAAGAACGACGCCGCCGCGAACAGCGCGTACATGGCGTACGTCAGGGGCAGCGAGGCGGCGGCCATGACGGGGAAGCTCAGGGTGATGGCGAAGTTGGCGATCCACTGTGCCGCCGCGGCCAGGCCCAGGGCACGGGCACGGATGCGGGACGGGAAAATCTCGCCCAGCAGCACCCACACCAGCGGGCCCCACGAGGCGCCGAAGCTGATGACAAAAACGTTGGCGGCAACCAGCGCGGCCGGACCCCACGCGCCGGGAAGGGAGATCGCATCGCCCGAGCCGGTGGCGGAGCCGAAGGCAACGGCCATGGTGCCGAGCGAGAGGGCCATGCCGATCGAACCCGCCAGCATGATGGGACGGCGGCCGATCCGGTCCACCAGGGCGATCGCCACGAGCGTCACCAGGATGTTGGTGATGGCGGTGGCCACGGAGATGGTGAGCGAATCCTTTTCCTGGAAGCCCACGGCCTTCCACAGGGTGGTGGAGTAGTAGAAGATCACGTTGATGCCGACGAACTGCTGCAGCACGGAGAGGATGATGCCGATCCAGACCACCGGCTGCAGGCCCAGGGCCTTGCCGCGCAGGGAGCCCTTCTGGCCGGCGAGCTTGTCCTCGTCGATGGCCTTCTTGATGTCGCGCAGATGCCGGTCCGAGTCCTCGTTCGGGGCGATCGACTTGAAGACCTTGAGGGCCTCCTCGTTCTTGCCCTGGAAGACCAAGAACCGCGGTGACTCGGGCAGTGTGAAGGCGATCCAGCCGTAGACCACCGCGGGGACGGCGGCGGCCATGAACATCCAGCGCCACGCTTCCAGGCCGAACCAGAGGGCCTGGTCAGCCCCGCCTGCCGAATTCGCGAACAGGGCGTCGGAGAGGAGGGCGGCGAAGATGCCGGTGGTGATCGCCAGCTGCTGCAGCGAGGCCAGGCGGCCCCGGACGTGGCGCGGGGAGATCTCGGAAATGTAGGCCGGCGCGATCACCGAGGCCAGGCCGATGCCGAGCCCGCCCACCAGACGCCAGAAGATCAGGTCCCAGACGCCGAACGCGAATCCGGTGCCGATGGCGCTGACCAGGAACAGCAGCGCACCCAGCTTCATGGCCGGGATGCGGCCGTAGCGGTCGGCGACCTTGCCGGCCAGGTAGGCGCCGGCCGCGCAGCCCAGGAGCGCCACGGCGACGGCGAAGCCGGTCACGGCCTCGCTGAGGGCGAACTCGTCCTTGATCGCGTCGACGGCGCCGTTGACGACGGAGGAGTCAAAGCCGAAGAGGAAGCCGCCGACGGCGCCCGCCACGGCCAGCCAAATGACCCGTTTGGGGATCTTGGCGGCGGTCTGGTCTTGGGTGATGGTCATACGGCTCCCTTGGCAGTTCGCGGTCCACGGCCTCGGCCGCAACTACCCAGTCTTACACCCGGCCCGGCGTGCGGCGAATCACAGGCCTCGGAAAGTGAGACTAAACACGCACACTGCTCCGGCCATCAACTGTGCCTGCGAAAGTGCCTGCAACACTGCCTGCCCGGCCGGGATCCGCAGGCGTCACGCAGGGCAGCCTTTCGGCGTCGGACGCCCTCCCCAACCCCGGTTTTGCGGGAGACGACAACGGCAGGCAGTCCAAAAGACTGCCTGCCGTGACGTGGGCCTGCCGGTGTTCGGGACCGCCCTAGTGGGCGGCGGCCGCGACTGCCTCTTTGGCAGCTGCCTTCGGGTCCGTGAGTTTCTTGTTCGGCAGGGCGAAGGTGATCAGGAAGGCGATGCCCGTGAGTACGGCAGCCGTGAGCATGACGGCGTCGATCGACTGCGCGAAGCCCTCAGTGATGGGGCGGGTCAGCGTCTGGTTGGCCGTGTGCAGCCAGCTGGTGTCGTTCAGGGAATCGTTGCTTGCCCCGTTCTTGAAGAACTCGTAGAGCTTGGCATTGGCGGGGTCGGCCGCGACGGCCGGGTCCTTGAGCACCTTGAGGTAGTCCGCATTCTGCGCGGCGTCCTTCATGCCCGTGGCGATCTTGTCCGCCGCGAGGCTGAACAGCATCGAGATGAACACGGCGGTTCCGACAGCACCGCCCATCGAGCGGAAGAACGCGGCGGAGGACGTGCCCACGCCCATGTCCTTGGACGGAACGGAGACCTGCATGGCCAGCGTCAGCGGCTGCATGCAGAAGCCCAGGCCCAGGCCGAAGAACACGGCAATGACGCCCGGCACCCAGAGCGGCGTGTCGACGCCGAGGGACAGGCCCATCACGACGGCGGCGGCGGTCAGGACCGCCGTGCCGAGGATCGGGAAGATCCGGTAGGTGCCCGATGCGGAGATGGTCCGGCCGGCCGTGATGGATCCGGTGAGGATGCCCACGGTGAAGGTGATCATCATGAGGCCGGCCTCGGTGGGCGTCAGGCCCTTGACCAGCTGCAGGTACATGGGCAGCATCGCGATGGCGCCGAACATGCCGATGCCGATGATGAAGTTCAGCAGCGAGGACAGCCCGAAGGTGATGTTCTGGAACAGCCGGAGCGGGATCAGGGCGTAGTCGCCGGCGCGCCGCTCGGCCAGCAGGAACGCGATGATGCCCACAACGCCCAGGCCGTAGCAGAGGTAGGAGTTGGTGGAGCTCCAGCCCCAGCTGCGGCCCTGTTCGGCGACGAGCAGGAGCGGCACGATCGCCAGGGTGATGGCGGCGGCGCCCCAGTAGTCGATCTTCTGCTTCACGTGCTTCGCCGGCAGGTGCAGGTACATGAACACCACCGCCAGGGCCGCGAGGCCGATCGGGATGTTGATGAGGAAGACCCAGCGCCAGCCGTCGATGCCGAGAATGGTCTCGGTGCCGGCGAAGGCGCCGCCGACCACCGGGCCCAGGACAGAGGAGATGCCGAAGACGGACATGAAGTAGCCCTGGTACTTGGCCCGGTCCTTGAGCGCCACGATGTCGCCGATGATGGTCAGGGCGAGGGCCAGGAGGCCGCCGGCGCCCATGCCCTGGATGCCGCGGGCAACGGCGAGCTCGGTCATGGAGTGGACCGAGCCGGCGTAGAGCGAGCCGGCGAGGAAGATCAGGATGGCGATGAGGTACAGCGGGCGGCGTCCGAAGATGTCGCTGAGCTTGCCGTAGAGCGGCGTGCTCACCGTCGAGGTAATGAGGTAGGCGGTGGTGGCCCAGGCCTGCAGGGAAAGGCCGTCGAGGTCGTTGGCGATCGTGTAGATCGAGGTGGACACGATCGTCTGGTCCAGCGAGGACAGGAACATGCCGAGCATGAGCCCCACCATGACGGTGACGGTCTGACGGTGGGTCAGGACCTCTCCCGCGGCGCGCACGGAGGTGGTTTTGGACATGACTGCTCCAAGGTGAAGTGTGGGAATTAAGCGGATAGTTGCTTTCAGTAACTATGTTACTGGCTCAAATGTTCCCGCCACTACATCCCGGCGAAAAATGTCCTCAGCGTTCGACCAGGATTCCGTCCGGATCGCACCAGATCATCGCGCCGGGGCGGATGGCCACGCCGTCGATCTCCAGCGGCACATCGATTCCCCCGGCGCCTTCCTTGGCGCTCTTGCGCGGGTTGCTGCCCAGCGCCTTGACCCCGAGCGGCAGCCCCGCGATCGCGATCCGGTCCCGGATGGCGCCGTTGATGACGACGCCGGCCCAGCCGTTCGCGACGGCACTCGCCGCGATCAGGTCCCCCATCAGCGCCGTGCGCAGGGAGCCGGCGCCGTCGACCACCAGCACGGAGCCGTTGCCGGGAGTGGCCAGCACGGACTTGACCAGAGCGTTGTCCTCGAAGCACCGGATGGTCCGGACCGGCCCGCGAAAGTGGCTGTGTCCGCCCAGGGACTGGAACTGCAGGGACACGGAGTCCAGCTCCCCGCCGCGCTCATCGTAAAGGTCGGCAGTATTGACGGCGGAAGCGTTCACGGGTTCTCCTCGGATGCAGGGGTGGGCGGCGTGTTCATACCGAGACTCGCACATAGCGAACAGATCTGCCGAGTCCCGATAGTCTGGCTCCGCACTGATACATCTGCCTGATCATCAGTTCCAGGGGGGACCATGAGCATGTCCGATACCACCGCGCCGGCACTCGCCGAACCCGAACGCCGCGTCCGGCCCGTCTGGACCGCGGGGGTGGTGCTGGTCAATGTCGGCATCAACGCGGCGTTCTTCGGCCCGATCCAGGTGCTCCTCGGCCAGCAGGCGGCGGCCTTCAGCGAACCGGACAAGGAAGCCATCCTGGCCCTCGTGACGGGTGCGGGCGCGGCCGTGTCCCTTGTCGCGAACCCCCTCTTCGGCGCCTTCAGCGACCGGACCACCTCACGCCGGGGCCGGCGGGTTCCGTGGGTGCTCTTCGGCGCCGTCCTGGGCGCGGCGGCACTCATCGCGCTGGCGGGCGCCCCGAGCATCGCCGCCATGACGCTGCTGTGGTGCCTCGTCCAGGCAGGCTGCAACGGCGCGTACGCGGCCATCACCGCGGCCATCCCGGACCGGGTTCCTGTCCCGCAGCGCGGCACTGTGGGTGGACTGGCTGCCATGGGCCAGACGGCAGGAATCCTGGCAGGGGCGGTGATCGCCGCCGCCGTCGCCGGAAACTTCGCCGCGGGGTACTTTGTCTGCGCGGCGGCGCTGCTTGCCGGCGTCGTGCTCTATTTCTTCAAGAACGACGACGTTCCGCTGCCTGCGCAGGCCCGCCCGCCGTTCAGCCTGGCCGGCTTCCTGCGGGGCTTTTGGATTTCCCCGGCCCGCTACCCGGACTTTGCCTGGGCCTGGCTGACGCGACTGCTGGTGAACATCGGCAACCACATGGTCACCCTTTACCTGCTGTTCTTCCTCAACGACGCCGTCCGGCTCCGCGACACCGAAGGGATAGAGCCCGCGCTGGGGGTTCTGATCCTGACGGGCCTTTATGCGGTCATGGTGATTCTCACCAGCGTGGTCGGCGGCCGGCTGAGCGACCGGATGGGCCGCCGGAAGCCGCTGGTCATCATCTCCTCGGCCGTGATCGCCGTGGCCTCCCTCATTCTTGCGTTTGCGCCCACCTGGCCGGGCGCGCTGATCGGCGCCTCGGTGCTGGGCATCGGCTTTGGCTGCTACCTGGCGGTGGACTTCGCCCTCATCACCCAGGTCCTGCCCACGGCCCTGGACCGCGGCAAGGACCTGGGCGTCATCAACGTCGCCAACTCACTGCCGCAAGTGCTCGCCCCGCTGATCGCGTACCCCTTTGTAGCCTTCTGGGGCGGCTATGTTGCGCTGTATGTGGCGGCCGCCGTGATCGGGCTTCTCGGTGCCGTGTTCGTGGTGAAGATCAAGGGCGTGGACTGAGCCGGCCGCGGCCGGCTCCTGGGGCCGCTGGGGCCCTGCCCGACGGGCCGAATGCCCGGTTTCGTGGCGTATAGTGGACGGCAATTGCCGCGGCAGCGCGGTGGGCGGATGGCGCCCGGCTGCCGAGAAAAACGACTCCCGGAACGCTGCTGATGCCTGACTTTCACTCAGATCTTCCACCGATGGCCCCTCCCCCCACTCTGCCCCGGCAACGGCTCCGTTACATTCGGATCCTCGACGTCGCCGCCGGGTTTGCCCGCAAGGGCCTGGACTCCGTGGTCCTGTCCGAGGTGGCGGCCAAGGCGGATGTGCCCCTGGGGACGCTGTACCGCTACTTTCCCTCCTCCACCCAGCTGGTCCTGGCGCTGTACCGCAAGCAACTGGGCGAACTGCTCGCAGGAAGCTCGGCGGAGGGAAAGGTTGCCACCCAGGCCCTGGCGGGAGTGGTGATGGAGATCTTCCACATGCGCCTGATGCAGCCCGCCGTGGAGCAGTGCCTCAACCGGGCGGTCTACGTCAAGGACACCGACACCACCCGGCTGCTCCGCGAAATCGATGCGACCGCCGAGAAAGCCGTGGCAGCCGCGTGCGGCGACGCCGCCGTGGCCCGGGTCCTGCTGTTGACGGTCACGGGGCTGGTCCAGGCCGTACGCTGCCGAAGGCTGTCCCTCTTCGAAGCGGAGGAGGACCTCAAGAAGGCCTGCTCACTGCTCCAGCGCGCCCAGCAGGCCGCGTAACCGGTCTAGACCAGCGGCCCCGAAAAACGTCTTCCTCGTGTGATACGGGTCACTTGATACGATGCGTAAACGTTTAACCATCGTGCGATAGCGCCCCGACCCGACGTAACCGGGGGAGCGCCCTGTTTAGGATTGCTGGACCGGATCCGGCTGACGCCAGCAATTCCGGGGGCTGCCCTACCACCACCACTGGTTGCGATGCCCCCGACAGACCAACTTGAGCACCCCTGTGCTTGAGCTTCATGAGCCGTGCGCCCACGGTGAATCCCAGGAGACAAAGACGTGTCCACTGAAACGATCATTCCCGCCGATTCCACTTCCCCGGCCGAGACGGTAACCGTGCTCAGCGACGAGGAAATCTTCGCATCCCACGAGGGCGGCAAGCTGTCGATTTCCAGCACCGTCTCGCTCGCCAGCAAGCGCGACCTCTCCATCGCCTACACGCCCGGCGTCGCCCAGGTCAGCCGCGCCATCCATGCCAACCCCGAGCTCGCCAAGACGCTCACGTGGGCCCAGCGCCTGGTGGTGGTCGTCAGCGACGGCACGGCCGTGCTGGGCCTGGGCAATATTGGCGCCAGCGCCTCGCTGCCCGTGATGGAGGGCAAGTCCGCGCTCTTCAAGGCCTTCGGCGAACTCGACTCCATCCCGTTGGTCCTCAACACCACCGACGTCGACGAAATCGTCGAGACCCTTGTCCGGCTGCGCCCGAGCTTCGGCGCCGTCAACCTCGAGGACATCGCCGCACCGCGCTGCTTCGAACTCGAGGAAAAGCTCATCGAGGCACTGGACTGCCCGGTCATGCACGATGACCAGCACGGAACCGCCGTCGTGGTCCTCGCCGCCCTGACCAACGCCGCCAAGGTGACCGGCCGGACGCTCGACAGCCTGCGCGTGGTGGTTTCCGGCGCCGGCGCGGCCGGAATCGCCGTCGCCGAAATCCTGCTGACCGCCGGGATCGGCGACGTCGTCCTCCTGGACTCCCGCGGCGCGATCAGCGCCGACCGTGCGGACATCGCCGCCGATCCGGCGAGCAAGAAGGCCGAACTCGCCGCCCGCAGCAACCCGCGCGGCGTAACCGGCGGCCCGGGAGAGGCACTGCTGGGCGCCGACGTGTTCGTCGGGGTCTCCTCCGCCAAGCTGGACGAGGAACACCTGAAGCTGATGAACCACAGCTCGATCGTGTTCGCCCTGTCCAACCCGGACCCGGAAGTCCTGCCGGAGGTCGCGAGCAAGTACGCGGCCGTCGTCGCCACCGGGCGCAGCGACTTCCCGAACCAGATCAACAACGTCCTCGCCTTCCCCGGCATCTTCCGCGGAGCCCTCGACGCCGGCGCCCGCCGGATCACGCCGGCCATGAAGCTCGCCGCGGCCCGGGCCATCGCCGAACTGGCCGAGGACGACCTCACCGCCGACTACATCGTGCCCAGCCCGCTTGACCCCCGCGTGGCGCCTGCCGTCTCCGCAGCAGTCGCCGCGGCGGTGGAAGCCGAGTAAACCCGCGCAACGCCGCGCTCAAACGGCGACGGCGGCCCTGCCTGCTGTGGATCTAACTGTGCAGGGCCGCCGTCGCCTGCCTGGTTGGGGAGCGCCGCGGAGCGCCGGGCCGGGCCTCGCCGCCTAGACTTGGCCCATGAACCCCGAGATTGCCGTGACTGTGCTCTGCGGCCTTGCCATCCTGGTGGGCGTGGCCGGGACCATCATCCCCGTGCTGCCCGGTGGCATCCTGATCGGGCTGAGCCTGCTCGCCTGGGCGCTGTGGGGCGGCGCCGGAACCACCGGCTGGGTGGTCTTCGGGATCGGGCTGGTGTTCGTCCTGGCCGGCATGGCCGCCGGTGCCGTCCTGACCGGCCGGAAACTCAAGGAACACAGCATCCCGAGCCGTTCGGTGGTGGTGGGCCTGGTGCTGGGCGTGGCTGGCATGTTCATCATCCCCGTGGTGGGGCTCTTCGTGGGGTTCGCGGCCGGGCTCCTGCTCAGCGAGCTGCTGCGCACACGGGCGTTCGGAACGGCGGTGGCCTCGAGCTGGGCGGCGCTGAAGGCCACCGGCCTGGGCATGATCGTGGAATTCGGCCTCGCGTGCCTCGCCGCGAGCACTTGGGTGATCGGGCTCTGGGTGGCTTCGGCAGCCTAGCAGCGGCCCGCGGAGCCTACTACCATGAGGGAATGAGCGCCGGACTTGGCGAATCTGCCACCCACATCACCATCGGCCAAATCCCTGCCGACCTCCTTGCCGCCGGGCAGATTGCCGCGGACCGGACGTCCGCGGGCCAGACGCCCGTGGGCACGGGCAGACCGTACACCGACACCCGCGACCTGACGCCCTACCGCAAGCCCGTAATCCGGACGCCTGTCCGCGGCCTGGCCGGCAACGTGGGCGGCGTGGTGACCGGGCTCATGGCGGGCCGGAAGCCCGGGACGCTGGCCGCCGAGGGCGGGGTTCCCCGGCTGGGCAAGGTGGGCGGCCGGACCTCGGCCAAGACCGCGAAGGCGGTGCACGCCGCCATCTTTGGCAGCACCGAGCCGGACCGGCTGATCACCCTGGCCCGCACGTACCCCGGCTGGGCCGGACTCTGCTACCTCATGGCCGGGCTACTGGCCTACGCCCACGGCGGGCACCTGCGCGCGTCCGAGCTCCTGCAGCATGGCCTCAGCCTCCGGAACGACGCCGACGCCAACCGCTACGCGGCCGTCTACCTGGCCGGCGTGGTCACCAGGGTGGAGGTGGCCGAGCGGATCGAGGTCCCGGTGCTGTTCAGCGAGGAGGCCGTATTCCTTGCCCTGTCCCATTCCCTGCGCGAGACCGGCCAGACGGAGGCGGCGCTTGCCGCGCTGGCCGGCCTCCCGCCGTCGCTGCCGCTGGCCCTGGCCCGCTGTTCGCTCGCCGCCGAGCTGGGACGCGACGTAGAAGTGGTAGCGGACACCGAGGGGCTACTCAATGCGGACGATCTGTCCGCCGCGCTGCTGCTGGTCCGTGCCCGGTCGCTGCGCCGGCTGCGGTCCTACAGCGCCTCCCGCTCCGCTCTGCAGGAGGTCCTGCGGCGCAGGAAGACGGACTTCACCCTCCGCGGCGACGCGCTGACGGACCGTGCCCTGCTCCTGCTGGACGCTGGCAGAAAGACCTTCGGAGCCCGGGATTGGCAGCGCCGGAAACCGGCCCAGCTGGAGGCCGTGAAGGCCATCCGCAAAGACGCGGAAATGCACGAACTCTGGGACCGCGAATACGGCAAACCTGACGAGAACTGACAGGATTACGTGCCGGATCAGCGCCAAATACACGTAACCACTACTCTTGCGGGCCCCCATGCCGGGGAGTACAAACGAGGCATGAGAGATGCGGTGGAGCGCTGGATGCAGCACTACATCACGGCGTGGACAACGAATGGTCCGGAGGACATTCGGGCCCTGTTTACCGAGGACGCCGTCTATGCGACCAGCCCCCAGGAAGCCGAACCGTGGCAGGGCCGGGATGACATCGTGGAGCACTGGATTGCCGGGCGCGATGAGCCGGATGACTGGACATTTGAGTGGAAACTGCTGGGGGTCGACGGCGGCAGGGCGTTCGTGCAGGGCCTGACAACCTACCGTGGCAACAGCCGAAGCTATGACAACCTGTGGATCATCCAGTTGACCGCAGACGGCCGTGCGTCGTCCTTCACCGAGTGGTACATGCAGCGCAAGTAGCGCCGGCCCCGAGTTCCCGGGCTTACCCGCGGGACAGTGCTGCGCCGACCGCGGGCACGATCTGTTCGGCGAGCAGCAGGGCACCCAGGACCAGCATGATGATCCCGCTGGCCAGTGTCACCTGGCGCGCTGCGCCCGGCCGGGCGTGCAGCAGTTTCCGGGCCAGGAGTGCCACGCAGCTGTAGATGACCGCCACGAGCAGGACGAAGGTCAGCCCGAGCAGCCCTGACTGGACCGGAACCGGCAACGCGGCCTCGGGACTGACGAACTGCGGCACCAGGGCCACGAAGAACAGCAGGCCCTTCGGATTGATCCCGCTGATACCCACGCCCTGGAGGAAGATCCGGAGCTGGCCCGGGGGCGCGGCCGCCGGGGGAGCCGAGGTGCCCGCGCTGAAGCTGGGGCCGTTGAAGCTGGCGCCCCGCCAGGACCGCAGGGTGCTGAATCCCAGCCAGAGCAGGTAAAGGGCACCCGCAGCCGTCAGCCAGCCGAGCACGCCGGGCAACCCGGCCAGAAGTGCCGCAAGGCCCAGCACCAGGAGCGCCGTGTGGAGGGCGTAGCCGCCGCACAGCCCGGCGACGGCGGGCGCGAAGCTGCGCTGCCTGAGCCCGGCCGCAATCGAGTACGCCCAGTCGACGCCGGGCGTGCACGCCAAGGCGACGGCGACAACCAGGAAGGCGAGGAAAAGCTGGGGGTTCATGGCGGCTCCAGGGGTGCGGCACCCTCGTTGCGGGTACAGGGAAAACTCTAGGCAAAATCGGCCCGGAAGTGTTCGCCTATTTACTGGAGAATCGCGGCTTTTGGGTAAGATAATTGCGTGATCGACAACATTGACAGAAGTATTTTGCGCCACCTCCAGACGGACGGGCGAATGACTGCCACGGCCCTGGCGGCCAAGGTGGGGCTGACCGTTGCCCCGTGCCACCGCCGGCTGCGCGATCTCGAGGCCGCCGGGATCATCCGGGGCTACCGGGCGGACGTCGATCCCGCCGCCGTGGGTCTCGGCTTCGAGGCCATCGTCTTCGTGACGCTGCGCCAGGTGGACCGCTCTACCATGGAGATCTTCGAGAACCGGGTGGCCGACAACCCCAACATCGTGGAGGCCCAGCGGCTCTTCGGCTCACCGGACTATCTGCTCAAGGTCATCGCCGAGGACCTGCCGTCCTACCAGCGTTTCTACGACAGCGAACTGACCTCGCTGCCCGGCGTCGAGCGCCTGACCTCAACCCTGGTCATGAAGAACCTCAAGACCAACGTGGGTCCGCCCGTCTAGTCGGAGGCGTCAGGCATCTTAGGCGCCGAGCAGTCCCGTGGTCCGGTAGGGGATGACCTCGCGCAGGAACATGCTGGTTGAGGTCCGGACGATGCCGGGGCACAGCCGGATTTCCTCGGACACGCGGTAGAGGTCATCCGGACTTTTGGCCACCACCCGGATCAGGAGGTCGGTGTCGCCGGCCGGCGCATGGCATTCGAGCACTTCCGGGATGTTGCGCAGGGCCGCGATCGCCTCGTTGAGGTGGCTCTGGTCCAGTTCCGCGCTCACGGCCGCCGCCACGCCCCGGCCCAGGGCCGACGGTAGGACCCGGCTGCTGTTCGGGCGGAGCGCGCCCGACGCCGACATCCGCTCCAGCCGGGACTGGACCGTTCCGCGGGCCAAGCCCAGCTTCTGCGCCAGCACCATGACCGGCACGCGGGGATCCTCGTCCAGCGCGGCGAGGATCCGCCGGTCCGTCGCGTCGAGCTCCTGCAAAATGACCACTTCCTGTTCACCGCCCCGGCAGAAGTTGATCAGATTGACCACTCCGGCGCCGGTCCGTTGCACCAACTGTAGGGCTTCTGCTCAAATGGTGACAACAAGGGGACGCGGCCACCGCCACGGTCCCGAAGGCTACGGAAACCCCGGCACACCACCCGGACCCCGGATGAGGCTCCCGCAAGGAACCCGCCGCTGATTGACTCTTGTTCACGCATCGTCATTCCGCACAACGCACCACCACGCGGCAAGAGCCCCTGAGCTACCGACGTCGGATTCCCGAAGTCATCGGTAGCTGAGGGGCTCTTGTGCTGCCCCCGCATAGGCTTATCCCATGACCTCAACCGGCCGCTTCGCCCCCAGTCCCTCCGGCGAACTGCATGTGGGCAACCTCCGGACCGCCATCCTGGCCTGGCTCTTCGCCCGGTCCACGGCGCGGAAGTTCCTGATGCGGGTGGAGAACCTGGACCGTGCCCGGGCCGGTGCCGAGGCCGGGCAGCTCCGCGACCTCGCCGCGATCGGCGTGGGCTGGGACGGCGGCATAGTGCGCCAGACGGACCGGGAACACCTGTACGCCGGGTCGATCGCGCAGCTGACGGCGGCCGGCCTGACCTACGAGTGCTTTTGCACCCGCCGCGAAATCCAGGAAGCCCCGTCCGCGCCGCACGCCCCGCAGGGCGCCTACCCGGGGACCTGCCGGAACCTCACCGACGCCGAGCGCGCCGCCAAACGGGCCACCCGGCCGCCTGCTGTCCGGCTCCGTTCCACAGTGGCCGAGGTGACGGTCCAGGACGTGCTCCACGGCGGGTACACGGGGGTGGTGGACGACTTCGTGCTCCGGCGCAACGACGGCGTGACCGCCTACAACCTGGCCGTGGTGGTGGACGATGCGGAGCAGGGCATAGACCAGGTGGTTCGCGGCGACGACCTGCTGCCCTCCACGCCCCGGCAGGCGTACCTGGCGTCCCTCCTGAATATGCCTGTTCCGGAATATGCGCATGTGCCGCTGGTACTCAACGCCGACGGCGCCCGGCTGGCCAAGCGCGACGGCGCCGTCACCCTCGCCGACCTGGAGCTGGCCGGCGTGACCGCGGACCAGGTCCGGGACATGCTGCTGGCCTCTCTCGGCCTCCCGCCCGGCGGGCTGGAACATGCACTTGCCGCCTTCGACCCCGCAGCGCTGCCCCGCGATCCCTGGGTGTGGCCCGGGGTGCCCGCAGCCCTCCCGGCAGCCGGGGTCCCGCCCCGAACGGACAGCCGCGGCGCGTAGGCTGGATTCATGACCGAGCCCGCACACCCCCAGCCCCGCTTCACCGTTGAGACAGCCAAGGTCCTGGCCGAGGTGGCCCACAACCGCCAGAAGGACAAGCTCAAGCGGCCCTACCGGGAGCATGTGCTCGCCGTCGGCGATGCCCTGGCGGACTTCGACGACGATATCCGGATCGCCGGGTACCTCCACGACATCGCCGAGGACACCCCGATGACACGGCAGGCGCTGCTGGACATGGGCGTCTCCGAGCGGGCCGTGGACATCATCGAACGGGTCACGAAGCGCCTGCACGAGAACCCGGACGACTACCAGGCCGGCATCCGCTACATCGCCGAGGACCACGACGCCACCCTGGTCAAGATCGCCGACAATGCGCACAATTCGCTGCCGGAACGGGTCAAGGCGCTGGCCGAAAAGTGGCCGGACAAGCCCCCGGTGACCCGCTACGACGAGGCCCGCCCGGTGCTCTATGCCGCCGTCCCGGTCGAGGAAACCCGGAAGATCCTGGCCCGGATCAACCCGTGGCTGCTGGMCGAACTGGACGACATGCTCGACGAGGCGGACGACACCGACTACGAGAACCTCTCCTACGAGGCTGCCTCCGCCGAACCAGAGCCCACCCGGGACTAAGCGTGCGTGCCTACGTCCTCACCCGCTATGGCGGCCCGGACGCCATGGAACTCCGCGACGTTCCGGCGCCCCAGCCCGGCCCGGGCGATGTCCGGATCAAAGTCTCCGCGGCAGGGCTGAACCCGGTGGACTTCAAATTCCGGCAGGGTGCGCTCCGTCCCATCAGCCGTGTCCGCCTGCCGATCGTCGCCGGCTGTGAAGTCGCCGGGACGGTGGAAGCAGTCGGACCCGGGCCCAGCCGCTTCGCCATTGGGGACCGCGTCTACGCCCGGGTGGATAAGACGCGGCTCGGAGCGTTTGCCGAGCTGGTGTGCGTACAGCAGGAATTCGTGGCCGCCATGCCGGCGTCGCTCGGATTCGCCGACGCCGCCGGATTGCCCCTGGCCGGACTCACGGCGCTGCAGGCCCTCCGGGATGAACTCGGCGTGGGTCACGGCACCCGGCTCTTCATCTCCGGCGGCGCAGGCGGCGTGGGAACCCTGGCCATCCAGCTCGCCCAGTATTTTGGGGCCGAGGTCACCACCACGGCATCGGTCCGGGGCGAGGCACTGGTGCGTCGGCTGGGGGCGGACCGCGTCGTCGACTACACCCGGGAGAATTTCGCCGAGGTGCTGCACGATTTCGACGCCGTGTTGGACCTGGTCGGCGGGACGACCCTCCGGGATTCCTTCCGCATCCTCCGGCCCGGCGGCCGGGTGGTTTCCATCGCCGGCGTTCCGGAGCCCCGCACGGCGACGAAGGACCTGGGTTCGCCGCCGTTGATCACCGCCGCGTTCTGGCTGATGAGCATGGGTATCCGCCGCCGCGCCCGCAGGGCGAAGGCCGGCTACCGCTACCTGTTCATGCACCCCAGCGGGGATGATCTGCGCACTCTGGCGGCGCTGGTCGACAGCGGCCACGTGCAGCCGGTTGTGGACAGGACCTACCCGTTCGCGGAGATCGCGGAGGCCTTCGCTGCGCTCGAACAGGGCCACGCCAAGGGCAAGATCGTCGTCACGCTCTAGGCCTAAGCCGGCGCCGGGACCGCCACAGCAGGCCGATGTACACCAGATCAAAGACGCTGCAGAGCAGGCCCACTCCCAGGATCAGGGGCGAACCGCGGTACCAGCCGAAGACAATCGTGGGCGCGAGGGTGCCGATCCACTTGGCCACGGCGATCAGCAGGGTCTGGCCCCGGGGCCCGCCGCGGGTAACGAACATGGCGATGAACAGCCCGGACATCAGCAGGTTCTGCAGGAAGGCCGCATAGCGCGAAGCGTCATCCCAGCCGAACTCTGCGACGAACAGCAGCTGCACGGCGAAGGACGTGACGCCCAGCAGGAGCGCCCAGCCGACGAAGAGCCGCCGCGTCACCCACGCCGGAAGTTCGGATCGGCCGAACTTCAAGAAGGTGTACAGAATCACGACGTCGGCGAGTCCCCACGCGATGTTGAAGACCCCCTGCGCGTCAATTCCGGTCGCGACGGAGCGGGCGGCGTAGATGGTCTCCCACGCGAAGTTGAGCCCGAGCGCGGCGGCCGGGATCGCGTAGCTCCTGTCCTTGAAACCAATCCGGATGGCATCGACATAGACCACGGTCCAGGCCAGGCCGCTGACAATCGTCAGGAACAGGATCACGGTCTCCACCTCTCATGCGCGGGAGCCCACTCGTGCGGACACAAGCGAGCATACCGATCGCGGGTGGGTTATTTTCTTAGCGATTGGGCGATTTGGGTCATGACGGTGTTGTCCGCCAGGGTGGTCGCGTCGCCTGGGTCGCGGCCTTCGGCGACGTCTTTGAGGAGGCGGCGCATGATTTTTCCGGACCGGGTTTTGGGCAGTTCGGGGACGATGAGGATGGTTTTGGGTTTGGCGATCGGGCCGATTTCCTTGCCGACGTGGTTGCGGAGTTCGGTGACGGTGTCCTCGCCGGWGTCSRYGGCGTCCCSGCGGAGGATSACGAAGGCGACGACGGCCTGGCCGGTGGTCTCGTCCGCGGCGCCGACGACGGCGGCTTCSGCGACSGCGGGGTGGGAGACGAGGGCGGATTCGATTTCGGCGGTGGAGAGCCGGTGCCCGGAAATGTTCATCACGTCATCGACCCGGCCCAGGAGCCAGATATCGCCGTCCTGGTCCTTCTTGGCGCCGTCGCCGGCGAAGTACATGGTCTCGAAGCGGGACCAGTAGGTCTCCTTGAACCGTTCCGGGTCCCCCCAGATCCCGCGGAGCATGGCCGGCCAGGGTTCGCGGATCACCAGGAAGCCGCCGTGCCCGTTGGGCACGGACGCGCCGGTCTCGTCCACGACGTCCRCGGCGATGCCSGGCAGCGGGACCTGCGCSGARCCGGGCTTGGTCGCGGTGACCCCGGGCAGCGGGGCGATCATCTGCGCCCCGGTCTCGGTCTGCCACCAGGTGTCCACGATCGGGGCGGGGTGCTCTTTCTTTTCRCCGTTCTTGCCGGCATTGGCCCCGATGGTCTCGCGGTACCACATCCAGGCCTCGGGGTTGATGGGTTCGCCCACSGAGCCCAGGACCCGGATCGAGGACAGGTCGTATTTCGCGGGGATGTCSGTGCCCCACTTCATGAACGTCCGGATCGCGGTCGGGGCGGTGTAGAGGATGGAGACCCGGTATTTTTCGATGATTTCCCACCAGCGGCCCTGGTGCGGGGAGTCCGGGGTGCCYTCRTACATGACCTGGGTGGCGCCGTTGATCAGCGGGGCGTAGGCGACGTAGGAGTGCCCGGTGACCCAGCCGACGTCCGCGGTGCACCAGTACACGTCGGTCTCCGGRTGCAGGTCGAAGACCGCCCGGTGSGTRTAGGCGGTCTGGGTGAGGTAGCCGCCGGTGGTGTGCAGGATGCCCTTGGGCTTGCCGGTSGTCCCGGAGGTGTACAGGATGAACARMGGRTGCTCGGCGTCGTGCCCGRCGGCSGTGTGCTCGGSKGAGGCGGCGCCGACGGTGTCGKCCCACCAGTGGTCCCGGCCCTCGTGCCAGTCCACCTCCTGTCCGTTGCGTTTGACCACCACGACGTTCCGCACCGTGTGCCCGGCACCGGCGAGGGCSTCGTCGACGGCGGGTTTGAGCGGGCTGGGCTTGCCGCGGCGGTAGGTGCCGTCGGCGGTGACGACGAGTTTGGCCTCGGCGTCATCGATCCGGGACCGCAGCGCATCGGCGGAGAAGCCGCCGAAGACCACCGAGTGGACCGCGCCGATCCGGGCGCAGGCGAGCATGGTGATGACGGCCTCGGGGATCATGGGCAGGTAGACCGCGACCCGGTCGCCCTTGGCCACGCCGAGGGACTCGAASGCGTTCGCGGCCCTCTTCACCTCCGCGGTCAGCTGSGCGTAGGTGTAGGTGCGGGTGTCCCCGGGCTCGCCCTCGAARTGGATCGCCACCCGGTCCCCGTTCCCGGCCCTCACATGCCGGTCCAGGGCGTTGTACGCGGCGTTGACCTCCCCGCCGACGAACCACTTCGCGAACGGCGGCTCGGACCAGTCCAAAGCCTGGTCAAAGTCCCGGGACCAGTCCAGCAGTTCCCGGGCCTGCCTCGCCCAGAACGCGGGCCGGTCCGCGTCGGCCTCGGCATACTCACCCGCGGTCACCACCGCATTCGCCGCGAACTCCGCCGAAGGCGCGAACCGCCGGTCCTCCTGCGACAGATTCTCAAACGCATCGCCGCCCCGGAGGAGGCTGGATGATGCCGCGGTGCGGGCGTTGGACATGGGTAACCCCTGTTCTTTTGGTCGATGGACGGCTGTGAAGATGGACCGCTGTGAAGATGGATTGCTGTGGAGATGGACTGCGGTGAATATGCGTGCGGGTGTGGGAAGCCGCGGCAGCGCATCCCCAGGCGCGCCCAGGGATACGCCGCCGCAGGCAGCCAGGAGTGGTCAGTACCTAGTGACTCAGTACTTGAGGACCACGCGGCCGTCGATCTTGGCGTGCTTCATTTCATCGAGGACGGCATTGACCTCGGAGAGATTCCGGGTGGAAACCGTGGGGTGGATCTTGCCCTGGGCGTAGAAGTCCAGGGCCTCCTCGAGGTCCTGCCGGGTTCCCACGATGGAGCCCCGGACTGTCAGGCCCTTGAGCACAATCTCAAAGATCGGCGCGGGGAAGTCCCCCGGCGGCAGGCCGTTGAAAACGATCGTTCCGCCGCGGCGTGCCATGCCGATGGCCTGGCCGAACGCTGACGGGTGCACTGCGGTGACCAGGACTCCATGGCAACCTCCGGTTTCGCGCTGGATGACTTCGGCAGGGTCTTCGTGCAGGGCGTTGACCGTCAGCTCGGCGCCGTGCTTTTTGGCCAGGGCCAGTTTGTCGTCCGCGATGTCCACCGCGGCGACCCGAAGGCCCATGGCCACGGCGTACTGCACGGCGATGTGCCCCAGCCCGCCAATGCCGGAGATGGTGACCCACTGGCCCGGTTTGGCCTCGGTCATCTTCAGGCCCTTGTAGACGGTCACGCCGGCGCAGAGCACGGGTGCGACTTCCACCGGGTCCGAGCCGGCCGGGATGCGGGCGGCAAAACGGCTGTCGACCAGCATGTACTCGCCGAAGGAGCCGTCAACGCTGTAGCCGGCGTTCTGCTGGGCCTCGCACAGGGTTTCCCAGCCGGTCCGGCAGTACTGGCAGTCGCCGCAGGCCGACCAGAGCCAGGCGTTTCCCACGAGATCGCCGACGGCCAGATCGGTGACGCCCTCCCCGACGGCAACGACCTCGCCGACGCCTTCGTGGCCGGGAATGAACGGCGGTGACGGCTTGACCGGCCAGTCGCCCTCCGCGGCGTGCAGGTCTGTGTGGCATACCCCGCTGGTCAGTACTTTGACCAGGGCCTCGCCTCGTCCCGGGGTGGGCACCGGAAGGTCCTGGATCTGGAGGTCCTTGCCGAATTCGGTAACAACAGCAGCTTTCATCGTCGTCATTGTCGATATTCCTTCGTCGCTTGTAGCCGCAGCAAATAGTGCGCCGGCCTGAATTTGAGCATCACGCCAGAAGCCGGCCGTGGGTGCCCGTTGTCCGCCGAAAGCCTCACAAGGGGTGTGGGTGAGGCGATCATCGCCGGTACATGTGCTGAGCCGGATGATGGCCGTTGCCTAGAGCCTAGGGAGGCGAGGGTTGCGACGAGGTTGCAGCCTTGTGAATCAGGTCACCTGGGCGGGCCAGGGCGCCGGTCTACACCCGGCCCAGGGCGTCGATGTCCTCAAGGAACTGCTGGTGGACTTCGGGGCTGACCGTGGTCCGGGTTTCGGCGATCGCATCGAGGTAGTCCTGGGTCGAGGGGCCCTTCCGGACCGCCTCGCGGACTGAGGCGCTGCCACCGGAGGCTGCACCGCCGTCGTCGTACACCGCTTTTTCCAGCGCCCGCTGGGAGGCGCTGCGGGCCGCGTACTCGATGTCCGCGGGGGAGAAGCCTTCGGCGCGGTCCACCAGGAGCTCGACGTCGACGTCGTCCACCACGGCGGCGGGGATGAAGCGCTGCCACATGGCCTCGCGGGCCTGCCGGTCCGGCAGGCCGATCGGGATGACGTAATCGAACCGGCCGTGCCGCAGGAACGCCGAATCCAGGGCGCGGATGAAGTTGGTGGCGCAGACCAGGAGCCGGCCGGGCTGTTCGCGGAAGGCCGGGATGATCTTGAGCAGCTCGTTGGTGACACCCTGCAACGGAGAAGGCGGCTCGCCCGAGCGCTGCGCCGCGATCTCCTCCACCTCGTCGATGAACACGACGGCGTGCTCCAGTTCGGCGATCTCCAGGAAGGTCTCGCGCAGCGCCCCGGCCAGCCCCTTGGGGTCGGCGGCCAGCCGGGAGGGAAAGACCTCCACGAACGGCCACTCCAACCGGGACGCGATCGCCTTGGCAAAGGTCGTCTTGCCCGTGCCGGGAGGGCCGAAGAGGACCACCGCCCGCGGCGGCACCACCCCGTATTCGTCGGCGAGGTCGGCCTCAGCCAGCGGAAGAACCAGCCGGCGTTCCAGGAGTTCCTTTTCGCGGCGCATGCCCGCCACGTTCTCCCAGAGGTCGCGGGCCAGGATCCGGCCGCCCAGCAGGCTGAGGGGTTCCAGTTCCTGGCGCTGGACCGGGATTTTCCGCTCGAAGTAACGCAGGTTCTTCTTCAGCGCGAAACCGCGGCCGAGGAAGGCCTCCACCCGGGTTTCGGATTCGGGCATCAGGGCCGAGAGCTTGTTCAGCCCGTGCGGGGCCATCCTGTTCTCCACCGCGGCCAGCAACGACGTGCCGATGCCGCGGCCCCGGAAATCCGGCAGCGTGGCCAGGAAAACGATCCAGCCCTGGTCATGCGCGGCCCGTCCGACGGCGGCGCCCACCACCTGCTCGCCCTGCACCGCGACGACGGCATGGTCCTTTTCGCAGGAGGCAAGCACCTCGGAGAGGGCGTAGACCGGCTCGACGTTGGTGGCCTTCAGGGACTCCCAGAGGTGCAGGATCCCGTCTAGATCGGCCGAATGGAAATCCCTGATCCGCCAGTTGGTCATGAGCTGTCTCCCGGGTGGTTCGTCGCTGAGCCATGTTGAGTCTTGAGCTGAGCATATGCGAACCGGGTGCGCGAGGGGTTGCGGGGACGTTGCGTTACGCGGCCGCAGACGCGGCCGCGTAACGCCGGAGTGCTACTCCGAAATCCCGTCGGTGCCCGCTGCGTTCTTCCCTGCGGGGCGGTTGGCGACGAGCGGGTACGGGCCGGTGAACCCGTCGCGCACAGCGGCGATTTCCAGGATGCGGTCCCGGCAGAGGCGCCAGCCGAGCATCAGGAGCGGAATGATCACCACCAGGGACGCGATGGTCCACGTTCCCACGGGCGAGTCGAAGGCCATCAGGACCAGCACCGCCAGGAGGAAGGCCAGGGTGATCCAGCCCGTGACGGGTGCGCCCGGCATGCGGAAAGCGGGCCGGAGGAGTTCCCCGCGGGCGGCGAGCCGGGCAAGCTGCATCTGGCACAGGACGATCATGGCCCAGGTGCTGATGATGCCCAGCGATGCGACGTTGAGGACGATCTCGAACGCCTCGGCCGGGACCACGGCGTTCAGGACCACACCCAGCACCGCGACGGCGGCGGTGAGCGCGATTCCGCCATACGGGACACCGGACTTGTTCATCCGCGCTGCGAACTTCGGCGCGGAGCCCGAGACGGACATCGAACGCATGATCCGGCCGGTGGAGTAGAGGCCGGCGTTGAGCGAGGACAGCGCCGCGGTGAGGACCACGAGGTTCATGATGGCGTCCACGCCGTCCACGCCGATGGAGCCGAAGAACGTCACGAAGGGGCTTTCGCCGGCCTTGTAGGAGCTGTAGGGCAGCAGGAGGGAGAGCAGCACCAGCGAGCCGACGTAGAACACCGCGATGCGCACGATCACCGTGTTGATGGCCCGCGGCATGATCTTCTCCGGGTTCTCCGTCTCGCCGGCGGCGGTGCCGATCAGTTCGATCGAGGCGTAGGCGAACACGACGCCCTGCATCACCACGATGGCCGGCACCAGGCCGTTGGGGAACAGGCCGCCGTTGTCCGCGATCAGGCTGAAGCCGACCTCCTGGCCTGCCACGGGCGTGCCGAAGATGACGAAGTAGATGCCCACGACCAGGAAGGACACCAGCGCCACGACCTTGATGAGCGCGAACCAGAATTCAAGCTCGCCGAACACCTTGACGCTGATGAGGTTCAGGCCCAGGACCAGGATCAGGGCTGCCAGGGCCCAGGTCCACTGCGGCACGTCCGCGATGGGCGCCCAGTACTTCTTGAAGAAGTTCATGTACAGCGCGACGGCGGTGATGTCCACGATCGCCGTCATGGCCCAGTTCAGCCAGTACAGCCAGCCCGTGACGAACGCGGCTTTCTCGCCGAAGAACTCGCGGGCGTAGGAGACGAAGGAGCCCGACGACGGCCGGTGCATGACGAGTTCGCCGAGCGCGCGCAGGATCATGAAGGCGAAGAACCCGCAGACGGCATAGCTGATGATCAGGGCCGGTCCGGCGGTGGCGAGACGGCCGCCGGCGCCCATGAACAGGCCAGTGCCGATCGCACCGCCGATCGCGATCATCTGGACCTGCCGGGGTTTCAGGCCCTTGTGGTAGCCCTGGTCCTCGGCGTGGAGCGCGGCCCCGGAGGCATGGGCATGCGCCGGAATGGTGTGGTCGGAGACGGCCTGTTGTTGGGCCGACAGTTCTTGGGCTGGCTGTTTTTGGGCACGGGCAGTTTCGGGATGAGTCATCGGGGTCCTTCGGGGTTCGAGGGTGCGCTACTTGCTCAGGTTGGCCAGGCGCTGCGGGCTGAGGAGCTCGGTGAGCTGCTCGGCAGTGAGCAGCCCGTGTTCAAGCACGAGCTCCGCGACCCCCTTGCCGGTGGCGAGGGCTTCCTGCGCGATGGCCGTGGCCGTGGCGTAGCCCAGGTGCGGGTTCAGGGCGGTGACGAGGCCAATCGACTGCTCCACAGTGAGGCGGAGGTGTTCGGTGTTGGCGGTGATGCCCCGGACGCAGCGGGCCGTGAGGGTGCGGCAGGCGGCTTCCAGGTGGGAGATGCTCTTGTGGAGGCTGTGGACGATGATGGGTTCGAAGGCGTTGAGCTGGAGCTGGCCGGCTTCTGCGGCCATGGTGATGGTGACGTCGTTGCCGATCACCTCGTAGGCGACCTGGCTGACCACTTCCGGGATGACCGGGTTGATCTTGCCGGGCATRATCGAGGAGCCGGACTGCACGGCCGGKAGGTTGATTTCGCCGAATCCGGCGCGCGGGCCGGAGGAGAGCAGCCGGAGGTCGTTGCAGATCTTGGAGAGCTTCACGGCCACCCGCTTGAGGACGCCGGAAAGATGCACGAAGGCGCCGACATCCTGGGTGGCCTCGATCAGGTCCACGGCCGTGACCAGGGGCAGGCCGGTGATTTCGGCCAGGTGCCGGCAGGCGGCCTCGGCGTACCCGGCCGGCGCGTTGAGTCCGGTGCCGATCGCGGTGGCGCCGAGGTTGATTTCATGGATCAGCAGGTCGGCCTCGGCCAGGCGGAGCCGGTCCTCGCCTATCGTGACGGCGTAGGTGCCGAATTCCTGGCCGAGGGTCATGGGGACGGCGTCCTGGAGCTGCGTGCGGCCCATCTTCACCACCGTGCGGAACTCGAGGGCCTTCGCGGCGAAGGCGTCTTCGAGCTCGGTGAGCGCTTCCAGCAGTTCCCGGGCAGCAAAGATCGTGCCGAGCTTGACCGCGGTGGGGTAGACGTCGTTGGTGGACTGGCTGAGATTGACGTGGTCGTTGGGGTGCAGCCGGGCGTAGTCGCCCTTCGGGTGGCCGAGGATTTCCAGGGCCCGGTTGGCGATGACCTCGTTGGCGTTCATGTTCGACGACGTCCCGGCACCGCCCTGGATGACGTCGACCACGAACTGCTCGCTGAGTTTGCCGTCCAGGACGTCGGCGCAGGCTTCCTCAATGGCTGTGGCGCGCTSGGCGTCGAGCAGTCCGAGCTCGTGGTTGGTGCGTGCGGCGGCCAGTTTCACGGCGGCCAGCCCGCGGACCAGGTACATGTTGGAGGAGAGCGGCTGGCCGGTAATCGGGAAGTTCTCCACGGCCCGGAGGGTGTGGACGCCCCAGTAGGCGTCGGCGGGAACATCCCGGTCGCCCARGAGGTCGTGTTCGGAGCGGAAGTCTGCACGTTCGTCGGGCGATGTCATGGCGGTCCTTACAGGTCGTCGGAGGCGTTGGAGGTCTGGGGGAACGAACTGGGGGCAGCCGGGAAATCGGTGGCCTGCAGCAGCCCGACGGGCCGGCCGCCGCCCAGCACGGGGATCGCGGCGAGGCGCGCCAAGGGGGAGGTGTCGACGTCGAGCGCGGCCAGGAGGCGCACGGTGACGGGCATCCGGGCCCGGTCTCCGCCGTCGGAGACCTTTACGGCGATGGCGCGGCCGTCCGGGAGGCCCACCAGCTGGACGCCCTCGAAGCCGTCCTTGGCCAGCAAACCGGGAACCAGGCGCATCAGGGCGGTGACATCCCGGTCCTCGCCCGCAACCATCTCGGGGTTGCTGCGCATGGCTCGGGCGACGGCGGCTTCCGCACCGCCGTCGGAACCCTCCGCCGCGGCCAGACGTCCGAACGCGCGCGCCATGCCACGCAGCGTCAGGGCGAAGAGCGGGGTCCCGCAGCCGTCAGTGGTGGTGCGCTGCGGGTCCTCGCCGGTCAGGTCCACCACGGTCTGGGCCACGAGCCGCTGCAGCGGGTGTTCCGGGTCCAGGTAGCCCCGGACCGGCCAGCCGTTGATGACGCAGGTGGCGGCCATGGCGGCATGCTTTCCGGAGCAGTTCTGGGCCAGCTGGGTGGGCTGGCCGCCGTCGCCGAGCCAGTCCTCCCGCTCGCGGGCGCCGTAGGGGAGGTCGGTGCTGTTCTCGAGGTCCTCGGGGGTCAGCCCATGCAGGTCCAGGATGCGGAGCGCGCCGTCACGGTGGGCTGCGGCGCCCGAATGGCTGGCTGCCGTGAGGGCAAGGAGCTCGTCCGGGAGGTCAAGGCCTGCGCGGACCATGGCGACGGCCTGCAGGGGCTTCAGGGCGGACCGCGGGTAGAACGGGGCGAGGGGCTCGCCGGCGGCCAGGAGGATCCGGCCGTCCGCCGCGGTGGCGATGGCCGAGCCGTAGTGGACGCTTTCGACGATGCCGTCGCGGGTCTGGACCGCGAGTGGCGCGTGTTGCGGGAGCCGCTCCTGGGCCAGCGGGGTCGGGATGTGCGCGAGGGCGGGAGAAATCATTGCGTCCTTTTGGCGGGGTGGTTGTGGGTGGTCACTGTGTTGCTGACCCGGTGCTTGCGGAAAAGGGGTGTCAGGCGCTGACGTCTGGCGTCAGGGGTTGAGGATCGAGTCGAGGGCAATGCCCACCGCATGGAGGTGCTGGCTCATGGCGATGCGCGCCGTCGCGGCGTCGCCGGCTTCAATGGCGGCCAGGATGCGCCGGTGTTCCTCGTTGGACGCGTGCTGGCGGTCCGCCACCATGTTTAGGGTCTCGGACTGGTGGGCGAGGGCGTCGCGGATGTCCGCGACGACGTTTTCGAACACTTTGTTCCGGCTTGCCCGCGCGATCAATGCGTGGAAGCTGGAGTCCAGGCCCACCCAGACTTCGGGGTCGTCCTCGCCGGTCATCGCGGCGACGACGTCCCGGAGCATGGCCAGTTCCTCGGGTGATCGGCGCTCGGCAGCCAAACCGGCGGCAGGAACCTCGATATGGGGACGCGCCTCCGTGAGGTCGTGCGCGGAATATTGGCCCAGGACCAGGTCCTTGGCCACGTGGTTGGCGACGACGAACGTTCCCCGCCCGGTCTTGGTGACCGTCAGGCCCAGGGCGGTGCATGAGCGCAGTGCCTCGCGGACCACCGAGCGGCTCACGCCGTACTCCTGGGCGAGGTTGGCCTCGGAGCTCAGCTTGGTGCCGACGCCGAGCTTGCCGGATTCGATTTCGGAGCGGAGGACATTGAAGACTGCCTCGGCCGCGCTAAGGCGGGCCAACGGCTGTCCTGCTGTCCGGCTGTCTGACAGGTTCACGCCTTAAAATATGGCAGGCGTCACACCGGGTGTCAATTGTGACGGCGACGGCGGCCCACCCGATGTTGAGCAGTTCAACGTTGGGGGCACTGCCATGCGCCCTCCGGACGGAAAGGTCCATTCCATGACTGGATGCCCCGCTCCGCCGGTACGAACGTGCCGGAACTACCCTGTGCAGGTGCGTTTGTCCGATCTATACTGGAAATACGCCCAAAACGGCACGTTCGTACCTATAGGCGCGAGTCAAACGTGAGTTGATCAACGGAAAGGCGGCCATGGGGAACTCGTTTACGGACGACCTCGCCGCTGAGGTCCGCGGCCGGCGCGGGGCGCTCCGGCTCAGCCAGCGTGATCTGGCCGAATTGGCCGGGGTTTCCGAGCGCTTCGTCCGGTTCGTCGAACAGGGCAAACGCACGGTGCAGCTGGATTCCCTGCTGGCACTCCTGGGCACGCTTGGGCTGGAGCTCCGGATCCAGACCCGGACCAGTGCCGCCGCCCGGGCGCTGGCCGGGCCTTCAACCAGCGGAGATATAGGTGCCAGCGAACCGCCGGCAAACGGCAATCAGCGGAACGGCCCGGAGGCCCGGCCATGAGGCACCGCATTGCGGATATTTACAAGGCCGGCCTGCTGGCGGCGCGGCTGGAGCGGCACGACGGCGGCACCAGGTTCAGCTACCTGCCGGCCTATCTGGCGTCCGGCGGGCCCGCCGTCGCAAGTTCCCTGCCGCTGACTGCGGACCCCGTCCTGTCCGCGGCGGGGGCTGCTCCGCCGTATTTCACCGGGCTCCTGCCGGAGGGGCGGCGGCTAAATGCGTTGCGCCGCTCCGTCAAGACCAGCGTGGACGATGAGTTGTCCCTGCTCATCGCGGCCGGCGCCAATCCGGTGGGTGACGTGCAGATCGTCGGACATGGCGAGAAGCTGGACCCGGACGAGCACGCCGTCGAGCTTGACCCCGGGACGCCCGTCGATTTCGATGCCCTGCTGGGCGACTCCGGGCTCATTGACCCCGTGGCACTGGCCGGAGTGCAGGACAAGCTGTCCGCGGGAATGATCTCCATGCCGGTGGCCAGCTCCGGCCGGCGGTACATCCTCAAACTCAACGCGCCCGAGTTCCCGCACGTCGTCGAGAACGAGTACGCGATGTTCCGGTACGCGGCGCGGCTGCGGATTCCGTTGAGCCGAGTCCAGCTGATCCGCGACGTCGCTGGCCGGCCGGGCTTGCTCGTTGAACGCTTCGACCGGGTGCCTGTCGCCGAATTGGCGGCTCCGAAGGCGGCGGGTCCGAAGGCGGCGGCCGGGTCGCCGGATGCCGTGCAGCGTCTCGCCGTCGAGGACGGAGCGCAGGTGCTGGGTCTTTACCCGGCGGACAAATACAACGTGGGCTACGGGCAGGTGTGCCAAGCGCTGGCGGCGTACTGCGCGGCTCCGCTGCCTGCTTTGCGGAATTTGGCTCTCCAGGCGGCATTTGCGTGGCTTACGGGCAACGGTGACCTGCATGCCAAAAACGTTTCCATGGTGCAGCAGCCAACCGGGGAGTGGGCCATCGCACCGGTCTACGACATCCCCTCCACTGTTGTGTATGGCGACAAGACACTCGCCCTGACCCTGGACGGCAAGCGGACGGGGATCTCGAGGAAGCACTTCCTGGGCTGGGCCGCGGGGATGGGGCTGACTGAGCGGTCAGCCGTGCAGGTTCTTGAGCTGGCGTTGAGGGCGTCGGGGCCGCTGCTGACCGACCTTCAGGCGGGTACGGCGTTCCGCTCGATGACCGACGACGGCGCCGCGCCGTTTTCGGCGATGGTCACCCGGGACTGGCTCAAGGAGCTCAGGCACAGGCGCAGGCTGCTGTCGGGGTGATGCCGACGGCGTCGAAACCGGGCGGCGGCGTAATCCGGCGGCATCGTATGGATGTGGCGGCAACACGCGACCGCCGCAGCTGCCGGCGTCGTAATCTGCCGGGGCGCGATGCCTCAGAGGTGCTGGATGCCGGCCCGCTGCATTGCGTCTTTGTAGACCTCAACGTTTTTGGCGAGGAGCTCTTCCTGTTTGGCTGCCGAGACGGCGAAGGCGCGGCCGCCAAGCGCGGTGGCCTTGTAGATCTTGACGCCATGGTTCTTCAGTGAGGAATGGTAGGTCTTCTCGAAGAGCGTCAGGAAGGAGTGGGCGTCGGCGCCGTGGGCAATCACGGCCGAGACCCGCTTGTTAATCTTCAGGAACTGGCGGAAGGGCCGCAGGCCGTCCGTCTTCTCCTGGACGTTGAGGGCCGAGGCGGCGTCCGGATCGCGGATCCACGGGTAGGCATTCCACGGCATGACGTAGCGGGGATCCAGCTCTGCGGCCTCGTAGATGGAGGTGGCGCGGCGTGCGGCTTCATCGTCATTGAAGTGCGAGACGAACCCCGATTCCGTGCCCTTGCCGGGGCTGATATGCAGGCTGACGATCCTGCATTCGTCCTCGTCATGGATGGGGTCGATGTAGGGGACCACGGATCCAGGCTTCTTTTCCATGAGTTCGTCGCACAGCTGCGTCACCGCGGCGATGTTCGGCTCCTGCAGCAGGGTCTTTTTTTCGTCCCAGTCAATCGTCACGATTTCTCCCTCAGCACTTGGCGTCCAGAATCAGGCGGCTTCCTCCACTCTACGCTTTCGCGGCAGGGGGTGGTTCGGGCGGGGCATTCATTTCGGTCGCCAAGGGCGGGTCAATGGCCTACTTCCTCTGGTTCTGGCGATGGGGCGGGCGTAGGCTTTAAGTACCTGCAGGTAACCATCTGACGACGCCGGGTTGTTCGGGACATTGAAGTGTCCGAGCCTTCTCATAGCGAGATCGCGAAGGTACCTGCAGGCCTGACGCCAAGCTGCCACCGGGGTGGAGGGCGTCTTTTCTTTGTCGCCGACGCCGACGCCGGGAGAGATCTTGTCAGCGCGGACAGAGCCTGCGACCGGCCGTTTCCCACCGTCAGCTTTGAGTCCATCGGGGAGAACGCCAACGGCCTCGCCGGGGCCATCTTCGCCACGGGTGCCGCCGGCGTCACCGCCAACGCGGACGCCAAGGCTCCGAGCGTCAGGCTCGACTTCTACGATCAAACCGGGCTGGGCACCTTCACGCGCGGCTGAGCACGGACTTCCGCACGCTTTCTTCCGTAAGCTTCAAGGGCGCACACTGCCCCAAGTCAAGGAATCCATGCCGATCAACAGACAGACACTCAAAGAAGACGGGTTTACGGGGTTTCGGCCCCTCGCAGCAGCGGACGTCAACCGGATCCCGCAGCGGACCGGGATCTTCGCGCTGCTGCGGCCTGCAGGCTATGAGCCGGGGTTCCTGCCCAAGAGCACGGCGGGGGTCTTCAAGAAGAAGGAGCCCTCCGTAGCGGAGTCTGCGTTGAGCGCGGAGTGGGTTGACGACGCCGACGTCGTCTACATCGGGAAAGCGGGCGCCGGCAGCAAGGGCAACCGCGGACTTCGTCGACAAATCCAGGAGTTCATCGATTTCGGCAAGGGCAAGCCGCCGGGCCATTGGGACGGCCGGCTGATCTGGCAGCTCGCCGACCCCGGTTCCCTCCTGATTGCCTGGAAGGAGCTGCCGGCAGAGGCGGTCACCGGGGCGGAGGCCGGATACCACGCCCGGTTCCGCGAAGACCATGGCCGGCTGCCGTTCGCCAACCTCGTCCAGGCGCGCGTGAAAGGCAAGTAGGCCAAGCACCCTGGCCAAGGCATCTCACGCGGCTACAGACCGCCGTGAGTAAACCGTCCCGCCACCAATGTGGCGGCCACGGGCATGGCCGCAAACTCGGCGTCGGAAACCGTCAGCGGGTCGCCGTCGAGCACGGCAATATCGGCCGGATCCCCAACCCGGAGCCGGCCACGGCCGCGGGTTGACGCCGTGAGGGCCTCCTGCCGCGTGAGGGCCTGCTCGGCATGCCACGGCCCGCGGCCATCCTGCCGGGCCCGCGCCGTGGCGGCGGACATGGCAGTCCACGGATCCAGCGGTGCCACCGGAGCATCGGAACCAAGGGCGAGCGTTGCCCCGGCGGCCACCAACGAACGGAGCGGGAACGACCGGTCCGTGCGGCCGGGCCAGTTCGCCTCGGCGGCGTCCCGGTCATCAAGGGCATGCGCGGGCTGGACGCTCGCGGTCACGCCCAACCGGGCGAAGCGTGCGAAATCCTCGCTCCGGACAAACTGGGCATGCTCCACCCGCCCGGCGATGCCCGCCGCCTCAAACGCATCCAGCGCGACCCGGTTGGCCGCGTCCCCAATCGCATGGACCGCCGGCACAAAACCAGCCCGCCGCGCCTGGACCAGCAGGGCGAGCAGCTCGGTCTCGCTCACCGTCAGCAGGCCGTGGCCGCCGTTCGGATACGGGTCGACGCAGAACGCCGTGCGGGTATTGAGCGAGCCGTCGATCAGCACCTTCAGTGGGCCCACGGTCAGGAGCCCGCCGCTGCCGGTCACCTCCAACCCGGTCCGCAGCCCCTCGGCCACGGCCCGGTCAAGATCCTGCGCATAGACCGCGGCTTCAACCCGCAGGGCAGCGAAACCGCCGGAAATCCGCCGCAGCCAGGCGTCGCGGTTCCACGTCATCTCGAAGTCCACGATCCCGACGACGCCCCGCGCGGCAGCATCCTTCCCCGCCTGCTGCACCCACGGATCCACCACCGTAACCGGGAGCCGGCCGAGTTCACGGGTCAGGGCGAACGCCGGATCTTCCCGGAGCAGCCCGTCCGCATCCACCGGCACCCCGTATCGTTGGGCCGCAGCGGAGTTGAGCCAGACGCAATGGAGATCGTGGCTGATAAGCGCCGTCGGCCGGCCGCGCGTCACGCCGTCAAGGAGGTCCRGGCTGGGCAGGTCCGGCCAGACGGCATCGCGGAAACCGACGCCGACCAGCGTCGCGACAGCTCCGGAAGCGGCCCCACCGCCGTCGGTGCCGGCGCCGCCGTCGACGCCGGGGACATGAGAGTCAGTGATGTGAGACCCGACGACGGCGGCCGCCTCGCGCGCCGAGCCGGCGCCGGAGAGGTCAAGCCGGTTGGAGGCCAGTGCCCACTGCGTCATGTGGACATGCTCATCCCACAGCCCCGGAATGACGCAGCGGCCGTCCAGATCCACCACCCGCGTGCCGGCCGGGGCCGCAGCCACGTCCGGGCGCGTTGGGACGATCGCGGACACGGCGCCGTCGCGGACATGAACGTCGAAGCTGGCGTGGTCCCCGGGCAGCCGGGCGGAGGCCAGCACGAGATCCGGTGCGCGGCCGGGATCGAGTGGATCAGACATAGGAACAGGCTAGGCGCCCACAGGCCCTGACCCAAAGCCAGCCGACGCCGCATGGGCACAAGGGACTTTCGCCCCTTACCCCTGCAACGGGTCCCCACCAAGCTGATTGTGGGGAGGTTCCTGCACGGCCAGTTGGGGGCCGCGTAGTTGAGGGAGGAATCGCCCCATGGAATGCAGTACGGGTCTCACCGCACATTGGGGAAGGAAATGGCGTTTTGCATTTTCCGGCTTCAGCAGGAAAGGCAGGAGACCACGGCCACATGACCATGCACCACCATTCGGGGGACCCTAAACTCAAAGTTCTCATCCGCCTTAACGCCGACGCCGAATCAGCCCGGATCGAGGTACACGGCATCGTGACCGCAGCCAACGTGCGGGCACTCTACGTTGTGTGCCGCCGCGTCTCGGGCAAGCTCCCCGGGTTCGAACTCGTGCTGGACCTTGCGCATGCCCGCGTCTCGGCCGCGGCGATCGAGGAACTCCGTGAGCGCGCCCGCGTCTCATTGCTGTATTCGGGGATCGACGGCACCGAGACGCCATGCCGCCTGCGCCTGGTGGACCCACTAGTCATTCTCAAAGCCAAGGAACACGTATGAAAGCCCTCGTCTACGGCGGGCCTGGAGAGAAGTCGTGGACCGAGGTCCCCGACCCTAGAATTCAGAACCCCAGCGATGTGATCGTCAAAGTGGACACCACCACTATCTGCGGTACGGATCTGCACATCCTCAAGGGCGACGTCCCGACCGTAGCCAGGGGCCGGATCCTTGGCCACGAAGGTGTCGGCACCATCACGGAGATCGGCGCTTCCGTGACCAGCCTCAAAGTCGGGGACCGCGTCATCATCTCCTGCATCAAGTCCTGCGGGCACTGCGCCAACTGCAAGACGGGACTGTACTCACACTGCCTCGGCGAGGAAGGAACCTCGGGCATCGGCTGGGTTTTCGGGCATCTGATTGACGGCACCCAGGCTGAGTTCGTCCGCGTCCCGTACGCCGAGAACTCCCTGCACCTCCTGCCGGAAGGAGTAAGCGACCAACAAGCCGTCATGCTCTCCGACATCCTTCCCACCGGCTTTGAGATCGGCGTGCAGTACGGCCGGGTCAAGCCCGGCGACACGGTGGCCGTAATCGGCGCCGGTCCCGTTGGGCTCGCCGCGATCTGTACCGCCGGACTTTATGGCGCCGCGACCATCATCGCCGTCGACCTCGACGCGAACCGGCTCGAAAAGTCGCGCGAATTCGGTGCCACGGATGTGGTGCTCTCCAGCGACGCCGATTGGAGGGAACAGGTGATGGTCCTGACCGACGGGCAGGGCGTGGATGTCGCGATCGAGGCGGTCGGCGTGCCGGCGACGTTCACGATGTGTACAGACATCGTGCGGCCCGGCGGCAACGTCGCCAACGTGGGCGTGCACGGCAGGGCCGTGGAACTGCACGTCGAAGACCTCTGGATCCGGAACATCAACATCAGCATGGGCCTGGTAAACACCAACACCACCCCCATGCTGCTCAAGCTCGTGGCACAGCAAAAAATCCCGGCGGACAGATTCGCCACCCACCACTTCATCTTTGACGAGTTCATGGAGGCGTACGACACCTTCGCCCGCGCGGCGGAGACCAAAGCCCTCAAAGTGGTGATCACGGCGTAAAAGTGGTCCGAGCATCTGAGGCGGACCATCTGAAAGGGACCTTCTGAAAAGGGACCATCTGAAAGGGACCTTCTGAAAAGGGACCTTCTGAGAGGACGGTGGCGGCCATGAAAGCAGGCCGGATTGTCATGCTGGTGATCGGCGCGCTGTGCGCGATGCTCGGGCTGGGGCTGCTGGCCGGCGCCGGGGTCGCGGGCTGGGTCAACTACCAGCAGCGCGACGGCAGGTACTTCATCACACAGCCGGCGCCGTTCACCGCCAATTCCTACGCGCTGACCACGCCCGGGCTGGACTTCGGGACCGGGGGCGGCATGCGCGACGGCGTCCCGCCGGGTTTTGCGGGCAGCGTGCTGCTCCGTGGTTCCACCACCGATCCCGGCAAGGACATCTTCATCGGCGTTGGGCCGCAGGCTGACGTCGCAGCCTATCTGGCCGGGGTCCGTCACACCGAAATCGCAAACATCAGGGTCAACCCCTTCCGGGTCCTGTACCGCGATGTGCCCGGCGCCAGCATCCCCTCCGATCCGGCGCAGCAGAACTTCTGGGCCGCGACCGCCACGGGCCCGGGTGAGCAGGACCTCACCTGGGACCTTCGGTCCGGAGACTGGGCCGTAGTGGTCATGAACGCCGACGCGAGTGCCCCGGTAAGCGTGAACCTGCAGGCAGGGGCACGTTCCGGTCTGCTCCTGCCTGTGTTCATCGGCCTGCTGATCGGCGGCCTGGTGATGCTGCTGATCGGAGTGCCGCTGATAGTGCTGGGCGCCGCGGGGCTCGGCCGCGCTGCGGGCAAGGGCGGCCCCGGCAGCGGCGTCCCTCCCGGCCAGCTGCCACCCCAGGCCGGCCAGCCGTACCCGGTGGGCCCGTACGCGCCCGGGACCGCCCCTGGCCAACACAACGTGGCTGCCTCCTACAACATGGCTGCGCCGGCAGGCGCTGTAGCCGCCTACGCCGCCGCGCCGGGAACTCCCTATCCGATGACGCCGGGCGCGACGACAGCCTACGTGTACCCCGCGCGCCTCCACGGCTACCTGGACCCGAACCTGTCGCGCTGGATGTGGCTGGTGAAGTGGTTCCTGGCCATCCCGCACTGCATCATCCTGTTCTTCCTGTGGTTCGCCTTCGCCGTGGTCACGATCGTGGCCTGGTTCGCGATCCTTTTCACGGCGCACTACCCCCGCTCGCTGTTCAACTTCAGCGTCGGCGTGATCCGCTGGAACTGGCGCGTGGCCTACTACGCCTTCAGCGCGATCGGCACGGACGCCTACCCGCCCTTCACCCTGGCGCGCACCGACTACCCGGCGGACTTCGACGTCGACTATCCCGCACGGCTGTCCCGCGGCCTGGTGCTGGTGAAATCGTGGCTGCTGGCCATTCCGCATCTGCTGATTATCAGCATCCTGACGGGGACGGCGAGGGCGTGGGAGTACCGTGACGGCCAGTGGGTTCAGTATGGCGTAGGCATCTCCCTGATGGGGCTGCTGGTCCTCATCGCGGGCGTGATCCTGTTGTTCACGGGGCAATACTGGCGGGGGATCTTCGACCTCCTGCTCGGCCTGAACCGCTGGATCTACCGCGTCATCGCCTACGTTGCCCTCATGCGGGACGAATATCCGCCGTTCCACCTCGACATGGGTCCCGTCGATCCGGGCGACGTGCCCTTGCCCGCCTCCGGAGCTAGTGCCGTGCCTCGTTGACCGGGGTGCCGGACCCGATCTGATCCAGCGTATATCCGCCCGGGTGGGTGAGCGACGGAGTCACGGGAGCCGGTTCAGGTCGAGCTGCTCTTCGGCGGCCAGGAGGAACGTGCGCTCCTGCCCGGTCAGGGTTCCGCCGGAGGCGAGCTCAGCGTCCCAGACCTCGACGATCATCCGGTGCAGCCGTTCCCGGGCCGGCGCGGCGGGGTCGCTTTCGAGGAGGCGTCCGGGATCGACATTGTGCAGGACCCGTTCCCTGATGGGTTCGACGCCGGCGAGGGTTTTGGCCTCCCAGCGGGCCCGGCGTTTTCGTCCGCTCCGGCCTGCCAGGGCTGGCAGCAACAGACCCGCCCCGACCAGGATGAAGGCGAGCATCTCCACGACTCGGATAACTGAGTCGGAGGGGAGCGGAACGGCCGCGAACGCCGGCAAGCGGATCGAGAGCAGCCCGATCGTGAACTTGATCGTGACGACGAGGCCGAGGGCGCAACCGGCGCCGGCCATGGTGAAGCCGGCTTTGAAAGACCGGCGCATCCGCGGGACATACCGGAAACACACGACGGCGCCGCCGCAGCAGATCCAACCTATGAATCCGACAAGCACGGCGGAAAACAGGGCCGCTGGCAGGCGGTCGTGGTAGAGGCCCCAGCTGTCCGTGGTGGTAGTGGGGCCTGTCAGGACAAACAGCATGAACTCCAGCGCTAACGTGAGCGTTAGCGGCAGCGTGCGGATCACGGCCCGGCGCGGGTCGGCCGGCATTATCGCCTCAAGAACGGCGCGCCGGAGGTACCAGAGACTGAGGATAACTGAGGAATGCAGGGCGAGCTTTGCGATGTTGACGCCGCCGATGTGGGCATCGATCGTGGCGTACACGGCCGGCGACATCAGCACCGACGCGATCCCGGCGAACACTGCCGCGAGGAACACGGTGTCCCGGCGGTTCCGGACCACGGCCGGGATGCGAACCGTGGCCAGAACAAAGAGAACAGCGGCCGTCAGGAGCTGGATCATCCGAACACTGAGCCGAAGTTGCCCGGCTGGCCGCCGGAGCGGTCCTGGGAGCTGCGGATACGCGCGGCGAGACGGTCGGCCAGGAGCTCCGCTGCGACCTCGAACTCATTGAGGAAATCAGCCCTCTTGAGCGCCCTGACGACGCGCTCCGGATCCAGGTCCGGGAAGAACGTGGCGGCGTATTCGGCGGACACAATGTCCTGCTCGTGGCGCAGGATCATGTGGGCGAATTCGTGGAGGACAATCTGCTGCCGATGGACCTCGGAGGCTGCCCGTGCGTGCAGGATCAGGTCCATATGGTCAAGCCCGAACCACAGACCGCAGACCTTATCGGTGGCCCCTTCGATGGGGTTGATGACGATCTTGCGGTCCCGCAGCCGTTCAAGGTGCCGCTGGAGAGAAGCCAGCGAGACCGGCTCGCTGAGGCAGAGGCCGGCTTCTGCTTCCCGTGCCCGCGAACGGGCGGCGTCGTAATCCATGTACCGAGTCCTTGGCTGTTGATAGAGCGTCAGCGTGGACACGCCACTTCCTGACGGCCAAACCTCGCCAGAATCCTATCAGTGCAGGTCAAAGGGCGGTTAGCGGGTCAAGGAGCACCAACTTGCGGCTTCCCGACGCCGGGGAATCACCGCTGATCCGGATCCTCGCGGGAGAGCTGCTCATCGATCAGGTCCCGGATCTGGAGCAGGGTCTCCGGGGAGAGTCCGTCCAGTTGGCGGGCGGCAAAGTTGCGTACCTTGTTGGCCCGCATGGAGGCGAGCAATTCGAGCTGCGCCTCGACCCGGGGCGGAAGTTCTTCATCACCGTCGATCAGGTAGTTCTCGCTGACGCCGAAGAACTTGGCCAGGTTCTGCAGGAGTTCGACTTTCTTGACGGCCGGTCCCGAGCCCGATCGCATGTAGTGCCACCTGGCCCGCGAGAGCGGCGTCCCGGCAGCGGACATGGCATCCCGGACGTCATTGAACGTGATTTTCCGGCCCTCGGCCTCGGCGCTGTCCAGGAGGATGTTCAGCTTGCGGGCCAGGGCTAGACCCGGCGCGGAGGTCGGCTGGTCGTCGCTCACAATGGCTTCCTTCATCGGCCGGGCTGCATCAGCCGCGGCTTGTCACAAAACTTCAGGTCGCCAGCGAGTTTAGCAGATTGGACATGTCTAATCTGTTCCGGGTACGCTCAGGGCGAGAAATTGGACGTGTCCAATTACTCGCTGTAGGGGCGGCAGCAGTCCGCCCGCATCGTCGTGGTTCGGCCAGGAGTGTGCAATTGGGGGGACACCTGGCCGGGTCCCGGCGTCGCGGTGGTCCCGCCCGTCCTCTTGCCACCGGCCCTGCGCAAGAACATAGTTGAGGGAATTCACGAACTCCGCGGCACTAGGCAGGCGACCATGGTGAACATCGGGATTGAGGAACACGGCTTACTGCACGGCAAGACTGCCCTGATCTACGGCGGCGGCGGGGCAGTGGGCGGGGCGGTGGCCAGAGCCTTGGCGGCCGACGGCGCCACGGTCCATATCGCCGGGAGGACCGAATCGCGGCTGGAGAAAGTGGCCAATGACATCCGCGAGGCCGGAGGCACGGCCGAAACCGCCGTCGTCGACGCCCTGGACGAAGAGCAAGTGGATGCCTTCGTGAACCGGGTGGCGAAGAAGAGCAAGAGGATCGACATCTCCTTCAATGTGATCTCGTTCGGCGACGTCCAGCAGCCGCTCATGGAGATTGACGTCGATGACTTCACCCGTCCCATCGCCCTCGCCGCGCGCACGCACTTCCTCACCACCCGCGCGGCCGCCGGCTACATGGTCAAGCAGCGCTCCGGTGTGGTGCTCATGTTCGGCGGTTCGGGTCCACAGACGATCCCCGGCCTGGGCGGATTCAAGGTGGCGCTGGACGCGATGGAAGGGCTGCGCCGGCAGTGGGCGCTTGAGCTGGGAAAACACGGCGTCAGGGTGGTCACCATGGTCACCGGAGGCATTATCGAAACCATCCCGTGGCAGGCCGAAGGCCGCGAGGAGATCGTGGTGGAGATCGCCAGGGCCGCGCACCTGAACCGCACAGCCACGCTGACGGACGTCGGAAACGTGGCCTCCTTCATCGTCTCGGACAAGGCGGCGGCCATCACCGACGCCACCGTCAACATCTCCGCCGGCGCGATCGTGGACTACTGACGCCGGCTAGGCCACCAGGTTGGCCGCGGCAACATCCATGTGTTCGAGGACCGTTGTGCGGGCCAGTACCGCATTCCCGGTTTCGATCGCCGCGACGATGTCGTGGTGGCGGTCCACGCTCATGTTTTTGACGGCCCGCTCAATCCCGGCAAACATGATCGACATCCGGATGGAGCCCTCAAGGGACTCCCAGGAGTGCAGCAGGGTCTCGTTTCCAGTGAGCCGGCACAGCGTCCGGTGGAACTCGAGGTCGGATTCAATCCGTTCTTCCAGGCTCGCCTCGGCAGCCGCGGCCATGGCATCGACCGCCGAACGCAGGGACGCGATCACAGAGGCCCGGTCCGGCAATTCGCACAGCGTCCGGACCGCGAGCGATTCCAGGGCCGCCCTGACGGCGAAAATGTCCCGGATCTCCTTGCCGTCCAGGTGACGCACGGACAGCCTGCCGCGCGGTCCGGCCGACAGCAGTCCTTCTTGCTCCAGTTGGCGCAGGGCCTCGCGCAGCGTGCCGCGGCTGATCTGGAGCATGTCGGACAGTTCGGTCTCCACCAGATGCCGCCCGGGCTCCAGTTCGCCGCTCGTGATGGCCGTGCGCAAGGCGGATAGCGCCTGCTCGCGGAGGCTCTTCTTTTCCAGTCCGAGAAGCGGGGCTGTTGCTCCGGCCATGGTTAGTCCTCACCGTCAGTGGTCAACTGTTTACAGTTGGTGTGTTAACAGTTGATGGTACGCCACGTGCGCGGGGCCGGCAGCAGCCGCCCCCGCGCACCTTCAGCCAAGTTCGGCGAGCACCTTGGCGACGATCCGCTGCACCGAGAGCCCGTACCGTTCATGCAGGGTGGGCAGCGCGCCGGCATCGAGGAATTCGTCGGGCAGGGCCACCGGCACCACCCGTTTGCCCAGGCCCGCGGTGACCACGGCCGAGGCGACGGTCTCGAACAGGCCGCCCACCACACTGTGGTTCTCCAGCGTGACCGCGAGGCGGTCCGTGTTCAGCTCCGCGAGGACTGTCGCGGTGTCGAACGGCTTGATGGTGGGGGCATGGACGACGGCGACGTCCACATTGTGCGCCGCCAGCGCCTCGGCCGCCTGGAGCGCCCGCATGGTCATGAGCCCGCTGGAGACAAAGACGACGTCGTTGCCCCCGCGCAGGACCTTCGCCTTGCCGAGTTCGAAGGTGTAGCCGTACTCATCCAGCACCGTGGGGACATTGCCGCGGAGCAGCCGCAGGTATGTGGGCCCGTCGGTGGCGGCCAGCTGAGGGACTGCCTGCTCGATGTCGATCGAGTCGCAGGGATCCACGATGGTCAGGTTGGGCATGCCCCGGAAGATCGCCATGTCCTCGGTGGCCTGATGGCTTGGGCCGTAGCCGGTGGTCAGTCCGGGGAGGCCGCCGACGATATTGACATTCAGGTTCGGCTCGGCGGCGTCCAGGCACAGGAAGTCGTAGGCGCGCCGGGCAGCGAACACCGAGTAGGTCGATGCGAACGGGACCAGCCCGGTCTCCGCCAGGCCGGCCGCGGCGCCGAAGAGCAGCTGCTCGGCCATGCCCATCTGGAAGAAGCGTTCCGGGAAGGCCTGGGCGAAGATGTGCATGTCCGTGTATTTGCCCAGGTCCGCGGTCAGTCCCACGATCTTCTCGTTCCCCTGGGCCGCCTTGACCAGTGCGTGTCCGAACGGCGCGGACGCGGTCTTCTGGCCCGGATCCGCGAAGGAGGCGATCATGGCCGAGGTCTTCAGCTTGGGGGCAGTGCCCTTCAAATCAGTGGCGGTGCTCATCGTGCGGCCTTCCCTTTGAATCCTGCAGTCAGCTGCTCGCGGCAGAGCTGCCATTCGTGTTCCTCGATGCGCATGAAGTGCGCCTTTTCGCGGTCCTCGAGCAGCGGAACTCCGCGGCCCACCTTCGTGTCGCACAGGATCACGGAGGGACGTCCGACGGCGGCCGCCTGGGCGGCCGCGTTGTCGAACGCGGCCAGCAGAGCGCCGACGTCGTTCCCGTCCACGCGCTGGGTGTACCAGCCGAAGGCTTCCCACTTCTCGGTGACGGGCTCGGTGCGCAGCACGGTGTCCGTCTTGCCGTCGGCCTGCAGGGCGTTGATGTCCACCATGGCAGTCAGGTTGCCAAGCTGGTGGTGGTGGGCGCCCATCGCAGCCTCCCATGTGGAGCCTTCGTCGAGTTCGCCGTCGGAGAGGAAGTTGTAGACCCGGGCGTCGGAGCCTTGGTAGCGCAGGCCCAGGGCGGCGCCGACGGCGATCGAGAGGCCGTGGCCGAGGGAGCCGCCGGAAATTTCCATGCCGGGGGTGTAGGTGGACATCCCGGACATCGGCAGCCGGGAATCGTCCGAGCCGTACGTCTCCAGTTCCTTGACGGGGATGATTCCGGCCTCGGCGAGGGCCGCGTAGTGGCCGATCGCGTAGTGGCCGGTGGAAAGCAGGAACCGGTCCCGTTCTTCCCAGGCGGGATCCTCGGCACGGAACCGGAGCTGGTCCGCATAGACAACCGCCAGTATGTCCGCGGCGCCAAGGGCCTGGCCCACATAGCCCTGGCCCTGGACCTCGCCCATGTTCAGGGCATGGTGCCGGATCCGGTAGGCCGCGGCCGAAACGCTCTCGACGCGTTCTGTTGGGGTGGTGGTCACGGTTTCCTTGGTGGCGGTCATTTGGGCTTCTTCTGTCGTGGCCATCAGGCGCTCACGTGGGCGGGTGTGTTTTTGGTGGCCTCATCCGCCAGCTGGCGTTCGCGCCGGCCCCAGGTTTCGCGGGTGACGACGGCGGCCCAGAGCCCGATTGCGGCGTACGTGCCGAAGAGCAGTGCCGGTCCCATCCAGCCGAAGCTGACGAAGAGCAGGGTGGTGATGAAAGGGGTGAACCCGGAGACCATTGCCGAGATCTGGTAGGCCAGCGAGGCGCCTGAGGCGCGGGTCTTGGCCTGGAAGAGCTCCGGGAACCAGGCGCCCTGGGCGCCGGCGAGCGAGTTCTGGCACACGGCGTAGGAGATCACGAGGGTGGCGATGATGAAGATGAACAGGCCGGTGTTGACCAGGAGGAACATGGGCACGGCGAACGCCACCGCGAAGGCGCAGGACCAGATGTAGAGCGGGCGCCGGCCGATCCTGTCAGTCAGGCGGGCCCAGGCCTGGGTGGCGAAGATGCCGATCGCGGAGGCGATGCAAAGCGCCACGAGGGTCTGGGTCTTGTCGGCCAGATGCTGGCTGTTGAGGTAGGAAATCATGTAGGTGATGGACACGGCGTAGCCTGCGGTCTCGGCGATGCGGAGGCCGATGCCCTTGACGATATTGCGCCAGTCCGTCTTGAGGACCTCGACGATGGGTGACTTCACGATGGCGCCGCTGTCCTTGACCTCGTCGAAGACCGGGGATTCGGGGACCTTGGAGCGGATGATCAGGCCGACGACGACCAGCACGATGCTGGCGAGGAACGGAATGCGCCAGGCGAGTTCGCCGCCGAGCTGGACGCTGAAGAGGAACACGAGGTTGGCCAGCAGCAGCCCGACCGGGAAGCCGGCCTGGACCATGCCGGTGTACTTGCCCTTGGACTTCCAGGGCGCGTGCTCGTAGCTCATGAGGATGGCGCCGCCCCATTCCGCGCCGAAGGCCAGGCCCTGTACGATCCGGACGAACACGAGCAAGGCAGGAGCCAGGAGACCGACCTGGCTGTAGGTGGGAAGCAGGCCGATCACGAAGGTTGCGACGCCCATCAGGATCAGGGAGGCCACCAGGACGGGCTTGCGGCCCAGCTTGTCACCGAGGTGGCCGCCGATGATGCCGCCGATCGGCCGGGCCGCGAAGCCGACGCCGAGGGTGGCGAACGCGGCCAGCGTTCCCGTCACCGGATCACCGGTGGGGAAGAACGCCGTGCCGAAGTACAGGGCCGCAGCCGTGCCGAAGCCAATGAAGTCGTACGTTTCGATCACTGCCCCGACGCTGGAACCGATCGCGACGCGTTTCGCTTCCTTGGTGCCATGCACCGGGCCCCGCATGGTGAGAGCTTCGTTGCTCATGTCAATCCCTTTCGAAGAGAGCTGCCGGCGCTTCCGCACCAACACTGTCGACTGTTAACAGATGATACGCCAGTGTGACCCGCGCCATAAGTAATTGTCAACAGTCAACTTCAAGGGTTGACTGTTGACAGTCGACTTTGTAGTGTGGTCCCTATCACTACCGCCCTCGGGGCACGACCAGAGGATCAACGACGATGTTCAATTCCCGACTCGGCTGCTCGTCCATCAGCTTCCGTCACCAGGACCTGCCGACCGCCCTGCGGACCATCAGCGGCCTCGGTTTTGAGGAAATAGACCTCGGCGCCCTCCCCGGGGTATGCGACCACGTCCCCTACGACCTCGACGCCGATGCCGTCGCCACCGTGACGGCCGACGTCGTCGCCTCCGGACTGCGGGTGCGGTCCGTCAACGGGGACATCGGGGACCTGAACGCCGTGCTCAACGCCGACACGCAGTCCGCCCGGAACCGGCACCTGGACGCCCTCCTCACCCTTGCGGCCGGCACCGGCGCCAAGGCCCTGGTCCTGCCCTGCGGCGCCCTTGGCCACGACCCGGTCCGCAGCCTCGACGAGGACCTGGACACCGTTGCCGCCCAGCTCATCGCAGCCAAGCGGCGTGCGGACACGTTCGGCGTCGAGCTCTGGACCGAATCACTGCACTTCCTGCGGTTCTGCTGGAACCTGGAGCGCGCGGAACTGCTGGCGAAGCGGCTGGCCGGCTCCGGCGTCGGGATCGTCATGGACTTCAGCCACATCGTGGCCGCCGGCGAGGACCCGCTGGAATACCTCGAGCGGCACCAGGGCCGGGTGGCCCACGTCCACCTGCGCGACGCCGTGCCGGGGAACATCAACCTCAGCATCGGCAACGGCCAGGCCGATTTCGCCGCCGGACTGCGCGCCCTCGCGGCCGGAGGCTACACCGGCCACTTCTCCCTGGAACTGGAGACCCGGGACGTCACCCACGAGGAACGCCCCGCCGCGGCCGCCAAGGCCGCCAGCTTCATCACCGACCTCATCGATCCGTCGATTGCTCCGTAACCGCCCTTTTGAACAGTCAAAACGGCGTTTTCCGAGCACTCGATTCCATCAATCAACACACCATGCATATTCAAGGAGCATCATGACCACCATCCAGCGCACCGCCGTCCTCACCGGGGCAACCTCGGACCGGGGCATCGGCATCACCACCGCCCGCCGCTACGCCAGCCAGGGCTGGGCCGTGGTGATCCTGGATCTCGACGGCGAGAAGTCCGCCAAGGTCGCTGCGGAGATCGGCAACGAATTCAACGTTCCCGCGTTTGGCCACGAGGTTGACGTCGCCAACGAGGACTCCGTGACAGCCGCGTACAACGCCGTGGCCGCCGAGGTCCGCTCCGGCAGCCTCCCCGCCGTCGGCGCCCTGGCCAACATCGCCGGCATCACCTCCCCGGTGCCGTTCCTTGAGACCACGCTGGACCTCTGGAACAAGGTCATGGCCGTCAACGCCACGGGAACCTACCTTGTCACCCGCGCCTTCCTGCCGGACATGATCGCCAGCGGCTGGGGCCGGATCGTGAACATGTCCTCCGTCTCCGCCCAGCGCGGCGGCGGCGTCTTCGGCAAGGTCCCCTACTCCGCAGCTAAGGCCGCCATCCTGGGCTTCACCAAGGCCCTGGCGCGCGAAATCGGCAGCACCGGCGTGACCGTCAATGCCATCACCCCCGGCGCGGTGGACACCAACATCCGCGTCGGCAGCACCGAAGAACAGGAAGCCGCCATCAACGCCGGCATTCCCCTGGGCCGCAACGCCAGCACCGAGGAAATCGCCGCCGTCATCACGTTCCTGTCCTCCGAGGAATCCGCCTACCTCACGGGAACCACCATCGACATCAACGGCGGAAGCCACATCCACTAGCAGCCACGCCGACCAGACCGAGCGCAGCCGAGAGAGCCCACGATGACCAGAATATTTAACGACCCGTCAGATTTCGCCGAGGAAGCCCTCGCCGGCTTCTGCGACGTCCACGCGAACCTGGTGCGCCAGGTCCCCGGCGGCGCTGTCCGCCGGCACCGGCCCCGCGAGCCGAAGGTGGCCGTGCTGGCCGGCGGCGGCTCGGGGCACTACCCGGCCTTCGCAGGGCTGATCGGCACCGGGCTGGCCGACGGCGCCGTCGTCGGGAACATCTTCACCTCGCCATCTGCCCAGCAGGCGTACTCCGTGGCCAAGGCCGCGGATTCCGGCGCCGGCGTTGTCTTCACCTACGGCAACTACGCCGGCGACGTCATGAACTTCGGTATGGCCAGCGAACGGCTCGCCGCCGAGGGGATCGCAGTGGAGAACGTCCTGGTGACCGACGACGTCGCCAGCGCGCCGCCGTCGGAAGTGGAAAAACGCCGCGGCATCGCCGGTGACTTCACGGTCTTCAAAATCATGGGCGCGGCCGCCGAAGCGGGCGCTGACCTTGCCGGGGTGGTGCGCCTGGGCCGGAAGGCCAACGACCTGACCCGCACCATCGGCAGCGCCTTCCACGGCTGCACCTTCCCCGGCGCCGAGGCTCCGCTGTTCACGCTCAAGGACCGGCAGATGGGACTGGGCCTGGGCATTCACGGCGAACCAGGCCTGTTCGACACGGACCTGCCGCCCGCGAAGGAACTGGGCCAGGAATTCGTGTCCCGGCTGCTGGCCGAGACGCCGCAGGGTGCGGGGGACCGCCTCGCCGTCATTCTCAACGGGCTCGGCTCCACCAAGCACGAGGAACTCTTCGTCCTCTGGCTCAGCGTGGCACCGCTGCTTCGCGCCGCCGGCTACACCCTGGTGATGCCGGAAGTCGGCGAACTCGTCACAAGCCTGGACATGGCCGGTGTGTCACTGACCGTGACGTGGCTCGATGACGAACTCGAGCCGCTCTGGACCGCTCCCGCCGAAACCCCCGCCTACCGGCGCGGGAACGCAGCCCTCCCCGGCGTCGAGACGGACGAATCGGAGCATGGGGAGGACGCGGCCGCACCGGAGGCTTTCGCCGCGGCAGAGGCTTCCCGCGACTACGCAGGGCACTGCGTCGCCGCTTTGGCGGCGGCCCGCGAGGCACTCCACGACGCCGAGAAGTTCCTTGGCGACCTCGACGCCATCGCCGGCGACGGGGACCACGGGCGCGGCATGGTCCGCGGCATCGATGCGGCCTCTGACGCCGCCGCAGGGGCTGCGTCCCGCGGTGCCGGCGCGGGATCCGTGCTGACCACCGCCGGGGATGCCTGGGCAGATAACGCCGGCGGCACCTCCGGCGTCTTGTGGGGCGCCGGCCTGCGGGCCTTCGGCGAGTCCCTCGGCAACCACCACGCGCCCAGTGCTGCCGAACTCGCGGCGGCGGTGGCAGCCTTTGCCGCCCGGATCGCCGAACTCGGCAAGGCCGACGTCGGGGACAAGACCATGGTGGACGCGCTTGTCCCGTTTACCGGGACTCTCAGCCGGCTGGCCGGCGAAGGGGCCGGCGCGGATGCTGGCTGGACGGAAGCGGCACGGGAGGCCACCGCTGCGGCGCAGGCCACCGCGGCCCTGCGCCCGCTGAAGGGCCGGGCCCGACCCCTGGCGGAGAAGAGCGTCGGCACACCCGACCCGGGGGCGACGTCCCTGGCGATGGTCTTCACCGTGTTCGGCCCACACCTTGCCGGTGTGAATACTGCCGATGTGAAAATTGCAGGTGCGCAGCAGGCTGCCGGGGCACGCTCATGAGCCCGGCGGCCGGGATCCGGCTCATTGTTGGCGCGGACGAGGCCGGGGTGGACTACAAGGACCAGATCCTCGCTGACCTCCGGACGGACCCGCGGGTGGCAGAAGTCATCGACATCGGCGTCAACCGCGGCGACGCCCCCGAGCAGTTCGCCAAGCCCTACCCGTACGTGGGCATCGCGGCGGGGGAGCTCATCCGGGACGGGCAGGCGGACCGCGCCATCCTGTTCTGCGGCACGGGAATCGGCGTCGCCATTGCCGCCAACAAGGTCGACGGCATCCGGGCCGCCACAGCCCATGACTCCTTCAGTGTGGAGCGTTCGGTGCTGTCCAACGACTGCCAGGTCCTCACCATGGGCCAGCGCGTGGTGGGGCTGGAACTGGCACGGCGGCTCGCCCGGGAATGGATCGGCTACACCTTTGATCCGTCCTCCGCCTCGGCGGACAAGGTGAAGGTGCTCACCGACTTCGAGGGCTGCTGAGGCGGTGTCCGGGGTCCTCCAAGGAAAGGCGCCTAACATAGGCCCGTGCCGCCCCTTGAAGCAATCCTCACCGCCTGGCAGATCGACTGGGCCGCCGCCGCCCTGATCGGCGGTTCGGCGCTGCTGTATGCCCTTGGCCTCAAATCCGCGGCGGCGCGCGGCCACCGCCATCCCCTGTGGCGGACGCTGGCGTTCTATTTCCTGGGCCTGGGGTTCCTGACAGTGCTGACGTGCGGCTTTCCGGGCGTCTACAGCGCGCAGCTCCGGTGGGCTTTCACGCTCAAGATTTCCCTGTTGCTGTTCGTGGTGCCGCTGCTGATCGGCCTGGGAAAACCCATTTCGCTGGCCCGCGCGGCCCTCCCACCGCGGGGCGTCGACCGGCTGAACAAAGGGCTCTCACACCGTATGGTGCGGCTGGCCGGCAACTCGATGGCCGCCCCGCTGCTGGGCCTCGCGCTCTTCTCGACCTTCCTCACGCCCGCCTTTTACACCCTCCGCACTGACCCGCTGGCCGGGGCGCTGCTGACCGTCGGGGTTCCGCTGCTGGGCATGATGATGGCCCTGCCGATCATCGAGGAGGCAGACTTCCGCCGGTCCAGCGCGTTCTTCGTCGTGGAGTTCGTATTCGTTTTCATTGAGTTGCTGGTCGACGCCGTGCCCGGGATCCTCCTGCGCCTCAACGGCCAGGTCCTCGATCACGTCACCACGACGCCCTCCCCGCTGGGCTGGTTTCCTAACGCCCTGCGGGACCAGCAACTGGCCGGAGATGTCTTGTGGTTCATCTGCGAAATTGTGGATTTGCCCCTGATCATCCTGATGTTCATCCGCTTCTCGCGCAGCGACAAGCGCGAGGCCCGCGGCTTCGATGACCTCACGGATGAGGAACTCGACGAACTGAACGCTGAGCACCTGCGGCGCAGCCGCTGAGCCCCGAATTTCGGGCACTACTCCAGGTTTCGGGAGCTACTCCACGCTGACCTTGATCCGCTGCACCACATTGTTCCCCATGCCCTGGTAGTTCCACGCCGGTTCCAGCGGCTGCACGGCGCCGCTGGCATCCGTGGCACGGCAACTGAGCTCGTGCTCGCCGGGATCGGCCACCCACGGCATCGACCACGCGCACCACGCGAACGGCGCGGCCGGGTGCTCCAGATGGGCCGGGGCCCATTTTCCGTCAATCCCGACGTCGACGCGCTCCACGCTGCCCTGCCCGGACCACGCCCGGCCGGTCAGCATCACCGGTCCGCGGGGCAGGATCCTGTTCCGGGTGAAGAAATCCGGGACGCCCGGAGGAACCATGAGTGAGCGGACCTTGATCCAGGAGACCGGGGTGCCGGGGTCCTCGGCATCCTGCTGGTAGCGGTACGCCACGGACTGCTGGAAGCCGCCGAAGGGCTTGGTCAGGACCTTAATCGAGGACAGCCACTTTACGCTCGCCATGCCGTACCAGCCGGGCACCACCAGCCGGAGCGGATAGCCGTGCTGCGGCGGCAGGTCCGCGCCGTTCATCTGGTAGGCGAGCAGCACGTCGGGCCGCAGGGCCTCGCTGATCGGCAGGCTCCGGGCGAAGTGCTGGGCGACGCCGCCCTGGACGCCGCTGTCCGCCCCGGTGAAGAGCACCTCCACGGCGTCCTCGTCCACGCCGGCCTGGGTCAGCAGGTAGGCGAGCGGGACGCCGGTCCACACCGCGGTGCCGACTCCCTCCAGGATCCAGGGCTGGCTCAACGGGCGGGGCCGCAGCAGGGACCGGCCGTTGCCGGCGCATTCCAGCGTGACCGGGAGGCTGATGCTCGGTGCCCGGCGCAGGGCCCGCAGGCTCAGCTCCACAGCCCGCTGCACCGCCCCGCCGAGCTGCAGATGCCAGTGCTCGACGTCGATGAACGGGATGTCGAAGTGGGTGAGCACATAGTGCAGCCCGGGTGGGGTGGTATCGCTCCGCAGGGCCTCCAGCGGCATGGAATGATTCCGCACGGCAAGCTGGAGCTCGTCGGTGGTCAACGGGCCATAGCTCGGCTCGCCGGAATGTGGGGCGAGTTTCCGGCCCTGCCGGCGCGGGCTCTTCAGGACGGCGGAGTGGCGGGACATTTGCTTTGGCATGGCCTTGCGATTCTTCTCCGCACCGGCCCGGTGCTGGCCGGTGTCACCTGGAATCAGGTCTACGCCGCGGCCCGGAAACCGTCAACACCGGGACAGGCCGGCCTGTCCCGGGCTGGCCCGCCCTGTCGTGTCCGCCGCGCGGGCTACAGGGTGTGCGCCTCCGCGAGGAACTGCTCCAGGCCCAGCGGTTCGCGGCCGGTCAGCTCGTGCACGGCCGAGGTGGGGCCGGCCAGTTCGCCGGCCGCGATGGCCGTATAGGTGCTCACCCAGGCGTCCACCTGCCACGGCGGCGCCCCGTAGGAGGCGCGGGACGCGTAGGCCTCCTCCAGGGTCTCGTTGTGGAAGGTGATGGCCCGGCCGGTTCCGGCGGTCAGGAGTTCCGCGCCGCGGGCCAGCGAGATGTTCTCCGGGCCGGTCAGGTTGTAGGTCCGTCCCACGTGCAGGGCAGGGTCCCGCAGCACGGTGAGGGCCGAACGGGCTATGTCCGCCCGCGCCACGGCCGCCATGACGCCGGTCCCGGCGGGGCCGCGGATGACGCCGTCGTCACCGGCCAGCAGCGGCAGGAAGTCCAGGTAGAAGTTGTCCCGCAGGAACGTGTAGTCCATGCCGGAGGCCTTGATGCGCTCCTCGGTCGCGAAGTGGTCCCGGCCCAGGGTGAACGTGCAGTCCGGCCCCGCGCCGAAGAACGAGGTGTACACGATGTGCTGGATGCCGGCCGCTGCCGCCGCATCGATAAAAGCGTAGTGCTGCTGCAGCCGGTCCTCGGCCTCGGCCGCGGAGACCATGAACAGGGTCTTCGCCCCCGTCAGCGCCTCCTTGGCCCGCTCCTGGTCCGCGTAGGTGGTCACGAACGGGACGGCGCCTTCGAGCTCGGGCGCCCGGGCGGCGTCCCGGACCAGGAGCCGTTGTGGGCTTCCGGCCGCGGCCAGCAGCCTGGCCACCACACCGCCCAGGTTGCCGGTGGATCCGGTGACGGCGAGCTCGGGCACGTTGGGCATGGGATTAGGCCTCGCGGGAGGCGGGTGATTTGGTCTGCGCGGGGTCGCGTTCGGCCAGCGAGCCGATGACGGAATCGATCTTGTCCATGATCACGGAATCCAGCTTCAGGCCCGCGGCTGCGACGTTCTTCTCGATCTGTTCCGGCCGGGACGCGCCCATGATGGCCGAGGCCACGTTCTTGTTCTGCAGCACCCAGGCGATGCTGAGCTGGGCCATGGTCAGCCCGGCCTCCTCCGCAATCGGCTTGAGTTGCTGCACGCCGGTGAGGACCTCGTTGGACATCCAGCGCTCGATCATTCGCGAGCCGCCCTTGGAATCCGTGGCGCGGCTGCCTTCGGGAGCAGGCTTGCCCGGGTGGTACTTGCCGCTCAGCACGCCCTGCGCCATCGGGGACCAGACGATCTGGGACAGGCCCAACTCTTCCGACGCCGGAATCACCTCGGCCTCGATCACCCTCCACAGCATGGAGTACTGCGGCTGGTTGGAGATCAGCTGGAATCCCAGGTCCTTGGCGAGGGCATGGCCGTCGCGGATCTGGTTGGCCGTCCACTCGCTGACCCCGATGTACAGGGCCTTGCCCTGCCGGACGATGTCCGCGAAGGCCTGCATGGTCTCTTCCAGCGGCGTCTCGTAGTCATAGCGGTGCGCCTGGTAGAGGTCCACGTAGTCGGTCTGCAACCGCCTCAGGGAGCCGTTGATGGATTCCATGATGTGTTTGCGGGACAGGCCCAGATCATTGTGGCCTTTGGGTCCGGTGGGGCCGAACACCTTGGTGAAGACTTCCAGGGATTCCCGGCGCTCGTCCTTCAAGGCTGCGCCCAGGACCGTTTCCGCGGCCGTGTTGGCGTAGACGTCCGCCGTATCGAAGGTGCTGATGCCGGCGTCGAGCGCGGCACGGACGCACTGGGTGGCGACGTCGTTCTCCACCTGGGAGCCATGGGTCAGCCAGTTGCCAAAGGTGATTTCTGAAATCTTGAAGCCGCTGTTCCCGAGGTATCTGAATTCCATGGGTTCCAACGTAGCGGACTTGCCTGCCCGGGGTAAGGGCTCAGCCGGCTTTGCGCTCCTGGGCCGGCTGCTTGGCCTTCGCGGTCGGCAGACCCCGCAAGGACACGAGTGAGCCGGTGTCCAGCAGGGACTTCGCGGCGGGCATGGCGGGCTTCTTGAAGGCCAGCGGGATCGCGCCGAGGGTTCCATTGGTGTCCGTGGCCGACTCCACCAGGGCCGAGACTTCCGTGATGTCCCGGGCCGATGCGGAAGGGTTGGGCAGGTCCCGGACCTTGACCCGGACGGCCGGTCCGGCTTCGGCCTTGGCCCTCGCGGCGGCGCGGGCATCTGCCCGGGCCACGGCGGCTGCCCATTCGGGCGACAGCGCCGGTTCCTTCTTGCTTGCGTTCCGGGCGGGGCGGCGCGGTGTGGTCATCCGGGCCGGGACTGCGGGCTTCGGTGCCTTGGCCGGTTCGTCCCGCGTCGGCAGTTCCCGCGGCCGCTCGTCCCGCACCCCGGGACCACCGCTGAGGAGCCCGGTGACGGCCAGGACAACGAATGCCGCGAGCCGGCCGATCCCCGCGAGCACGAGGGTGGCGGCGAAAACCATGAAGAGGCCAAGGAACATCACGAACGCCACGCCGAGGGTCCCGAAAAAGGTCAAGTTCAGCGCAATGGTTGTTGGATCTTCCATGTCACCTCTCCTTGCCGGCCTGCTGCAGCGGGTTCCCGGCCGCAAGCATGTGGCGGGGCAGGAGCCGCTCTTAACAATACGTACTTTTCGGCCGCCCCGCGCCGACCCGCGCGGTCCTGGCGAAGATGTGTCAAAGCCGTTATCCGCCGGCGGGGCGCGCCGCCGCTGGCCGGGCGTCTATAGTCAAAGACAGCCCCGCCGGCGTTGTCCGGCCCGCCGGAAGGACATCTTGTGACGCACGCCGCAGCCGCCGATTCTGAACCCGCGGGCACGTCTGCCGCTGGCAGTTCCGGGAGTGGTTCTGCCGCCGCGTACCAGGGGAACTGTCCGTGCCTGTCCGGCGAGCAGTATGCCCAGTGCTGCGGCCGTTTCCATCGCGGGGATGCCGACGCGCCGACGGCGGAGCAGCTCATGCGGTCCCGGTACAGTGCCTTCGTGGTGCTGGACGCCGAATACCTGCTGCGGACGTGGCATCCGGACACGAGACCCGCTGAACTGGAGTTGGATTCGGGCATGCAGTGGCGCCGCCTGGACATCCTGTCCACCGGCCGCGGCGGCCCGCTGGACGCTGAAGGCACAGTGGAATTCGCGGCGCACTTCCGGCACGACGGCGAACGCGGCGTGCAGCGCGAAACCAGCCGCTTTGCGCGGGTGGACCGGCGCTGGTACTACGTCGACGGCGTCGTGTCTGCCTGATCSTCCACCGGTGCCGGGCTGAAACCCGCCTTGTCCACCCTGCGGTGGAAGCGCATGCCCGCGAGGCCGCCCAGTACGGCACCAACCAGGGCAACGGCGGCCACGACCACCGCCGCGATGATGCTCATGGTGTTCAGTTGGCCCTCGTTGACCGGGATGCGCGGGAAGCTGTTCAGATTGGCCAGGATATTGAAGCGCTGCCCGGCGACCAGGCCCAGCACCGCGACCACGATCGCTGCGATCAGGGCCCAGATCCAGACCATGAAGCCCTGCCTGGCGCCGTTGAAGCGGGCCATCCGGCCGGCCACATACCCGCCGCAGTAGTAGGCGACCAGGAGGATCACCAGCAGCACGATGATGCCGGCAAGCCCGATCGTCTGGTTGTTGGAGGCCTGGTTGACGGCGTCGTTCACGTCGGTGTTGGTGGCGAGCCCGACGGCGGTGCCGCCGGCCGCGACCAGCGCGGTGAGCAAGACGGCCGTGCCGGTGGCGGCCAGCCAGCCGAAGAACGCCGAGCCGACCTGGATGCCGCCGAACTGTTCCTTCTCACGGGCCACGACGGTTTGGCGGGTCGGGATCTCGTCGACAACCGTGTCGCCGGCACGCGTGTCACGGACAGGCGCGTCGCGGACGGGATCATCGTGGCGGACTGCCGTCACCGGCGCGGTTGCGCCGTCCGCCTGCGTGGTGTGGCGCGTCGTTTTGTCGTCGGGGCCTGCGGTGCTGCTCATGCGGACTGCTCACTTTCGCCGGATGTCCGGCACCGTAGGGGTGACGGTCTCCCGTAAACCTAACCATGGCGGATTCCGGTTAGCAAGGGTGCTTATTATCGGCTGTGGCGGTCTCGCGGGGTCCGTTCAGCGGTATTTGCGGTGCAGGTCCTCCCGGACGGAGGGGCGCCGGCTGGCGTCCGCGATCCACGGGCCGGTCCCTTCTGACTGGTCAAGGACTCCGGCCTCAAGCCAGGCATAGTCGCCGGCGAGGGTCTGGCGGGCCAGGACGTGGTCGGCGTCGTCGGTGTTCCGCCACAGCCGGTCGAAATATTCGTCCACGCGAACGCGGGCCTGTTCGCAGTAGGCCTCGGCGAGTTCGTATGCGGAGGCCCCGCGTTCGGGATGAGTCCGCAGCAGCATCTCGGCTCGGGAGCAGCACGCGGCCATGGCAAACAGCTCGGCGCCGATGTCCACAATCCGTCCCAGGAACGCCTGCTTGTGCTCCAGCTTCGCCTGCCAGCGGCCCATGCCGTAGAACGTCTGCCGCGCCAGGCGCCGGGAGGAGCGCTCCACGTAGCGCAGCTGTTTGGCGAGCCGGCCGAAGTCGCTGTAGGACCGCGGGTCCATGCCGGCGCCGGCCACGAGTTTGGGCAGCCACTTGGCGTAGAAGCCGGAGGCGCCGACGGCGGCCTTCGCCTTGTCCGAGAGGCGGGCGTCCTCCGAGGCGAGGTCTCCTGCGGCCGCCAGGTGCGCGTCCACGGCTTCGCGGGCGATCAGCAACTTCATGATTTCCGAGGAACCCTCGAAGATCCGGTTGATCCTCATGTCGCGGAGCTGCTGTTCCGCGGCGACGGCGCGCTCGCCGCGGGCTTCGAGCGAGTCTGCCGTTTCAAAGCCCCGGCCGCCGCGGATTTGCACGAGTTCGTCGGCGATGAGGCAGCTGATCTCCGTGGACCACAGCTTGGCCAGGGCCGCCTCGATCCGGATGTCCTTCTGCCCGGCGTCGGCCATTTCCGCGGAGAGTTCAAACACGGCGTCCAGGGCGAAGGCGCTGGCCGCGATGAAGGCGATTTTCTTGCTGACGGCCTCATGCTGGCCAATCGGCCGACCCCACTGCGTGCGGGCGTTGGACCATTCGCGGGCGATCTTCAGGCTCCACCGACCCGTGGCGACGCACAGCGCGGGGATCGAGAGCCGGCCCGTGTTGAGGGTGGTGAGGGCGATCTTCAGGCCCTGTCCTTCCCGGCCCAGCCGGTTGGCGGCCGGGACCCGGACCTGATGGAAGCGGGTGACGCCGTTTTCGATCCCGCGGAGCCCCATGAAGGTGTTGCGGTTTTCCACGGTGATGCCCGGGGAGTCCATTTCCACCACGAACGCGCTGATGCCGCCTTTGTGGGCGGTGCCGTCCGCGTCGGTGTGCGGCGGCACGAGCGCCATGACGACGACGAGTTCGGCGATGACGCCGTTCGTGGTCCATAGCTTGACGCCGTCCAGGACGTACGACTCGCCGTCGTCGGAGAGGACGGCGGTGCTGCCCATCCGGGCGGGGTCGCTGCCGACGTCGGGCTCGGTCAGCAGGAAAGCGGTGATGGCTCCGGCGGCGCAGCGGGGCAGGTATTCCTGTTTTTGGGCCGGCGTGCCGAAGACTTTGACCGGCTCCGGAACGCCGATGGACTGGTGCGCGGACAGCAGGGCGCCGAGGCTTGGGTGCACCGAGCCAAGCAGGGCCAGTGCGCGGCCGTAGTAGACGAGTGTCAGGCCCAGTCCGCCRTATTCGCGGGGAATCTTCATGCCGAACGCGCCGAGCTCGGCGAGCCCCTTGAGATAGTCGTCCGGGATCCGGTCGTCGCGCTCGATGGTGCGCCCTGACATCGTGCGGCAGTAGTCGGTCAGCCGGGCGATGAACGCCTCGCCGCGTTCGACGTCGTCGGCCGGGGCCTCGGGCCATGGGTGGATCAGGCCCAGATCGAAGTTGCCCAGGTAGAGGCCCTTCGCGAAACTGGGCTGCTTCCAACTGGTCTCGCGGGCGGCTTCGGCAATGGCGCGGGCGTCGGCGGCCGTGGCATCGGAGCCGATGTGGCCCGGAGCCCCCGCGGCCTCTGGCGCATCGGTCGCTGGCGTTGGGGTGCCGGGTGTTGGGGTGGTGGGTGCGGCGGGGTCTTCAATGGCGGAGCTCACTGGGCATCTCCTCTAACCGGGTGGCCGGCTTGAGCCCTGGATCCGCCGCGGGTGGAGGACCCTTCAGCTGTCCCGCAATACTACTCGCGGGTAAGTGCCTGTGCTAGGGGCAGCCTGCCCTTGATACTCGGCCCGAATGTCCGTGCCAAAGTCGACCTGGAAGTCGCCGGGAAGCTCCACTGTTGAGGCGTGGTGCACCAGCCGGTCCCATGCGTGGTTGATGCCGTGGACCAGGCCAACCAGGGCGCCGGCCACGAGGTACCAGGCGAGCCGTCCCACCCCAACCAGAACCATGGCGGCGAAGGCGGACACCATCATGAAGGCACCGATCATCAGGGCAAACACGAGGGTTCCCATGACCACCATCGTGCCCGTTTCCACTGCGCTTAGGTCGAACTGCATTCTTCCCCCTGCACCATTGCTTCGGTTGAACCAGTAGCCCGAGCGTAGGGTGCCGGAGAGGTGCTCAACTAGGGGCCTTTGAGCGTTCGTGGCCTCTTGATATGGGATCGAAATGCTACCGGGGCGTAGGTCACGGCGCGGTTGCGGCACCCTCACCAATCCCGGGTGTCGCACCGCTTATGTGTGCCGCTTATGTGCCTTGAAGTTAGTGCCGCAAAACCCGTCAGTCGTCGTCGTGTTCGGGGGCGCTCTGGCTCATGACCTGGAAGTCCGCTCCGAGGGCGACGTCAACGTGCGTGCCGTCGCTGAGCCGCACTTCAACCTCGTAGGCTGCGCCGGAGCCGTCGCGCTCCACTTCGGTGACGGTGCCCTGGCCTACTTTCGCCAGCGCGGCGCTTGATGCCATGGCGCGGTCGGCGTCGGTGAGCGCCGGTCCGTCGGAATCGTCATCGAGGCTCCCGATGCTGGCTGCCAGGCCGCCCAGGGTTCCGAGCCGAAAATCCCGGGCCTGCTGGGTGGCCCCGACCGCAATCGACGCCCCGCCCAGGATCACCGCTGCAGAGGCCGCCCCCGCGATCCACATCGTTCTCTTCCGCATGATCGTCTCCTTTCAGCTGGTCATTCCAGTGTGCTCCCACGGAAGGAAGCAGACAACGATGAATGCGGCGTGAGCCCTGCGTTAACCTTGTAGCTGGCAGTTTTGCGAATCCGCTGCCCCGCAACACCATCCCAACCCATCCGCTGGCAGCCGAAGGAGAGTGCGTGTCCCGCTCCGCCGTGTCATCAGCCGACGCCATCAGCGCCCGGCTCCGGGACCTCGAACTCCTCACCAAAGGTCCGGCCTGGGCGCTGACGCGCTCGGCGCCCTGGGTGATCGCCGTGCTCCAGGCCTCCTTCACCCGAACCCGTGCCCAGCTTCCGCTGGAAGAGTTCCACGCCGACGTCGACGCCTTCCTCGAACAGCTCCGCCGGCAGGACCCCGGCGCGGGGGAGCAGCAGAGCGGCTCGGCTAGCGGCGCGCTATCAGGAAAAAAATATGCGGACGAATGGACCCGCAAGAACTTCCTGACCCGCCGGAACCAGTCCGGCCAGATCGTCTACGAAGTCACCGAACCCGCTGCCCGTGTCCTGGCTTTCCTGGACAGCCTCTCGAGCGAACGCTCCACGCTGAACGGCTCCCGGCTTGGCACACTGCTCGGCGATGTGGAGAAACTCGCCAACGAGACCAACCCGGACCAGAGCGCCCGGATTGAATCCCTCGAGGAGGAGATCGACGAGCGCCGCCAACTGATGGAGGACATCAGCTCCGGGGACTTCGACGGACTGCTCGACGACGACGAGGCCGTGGAGGCCGCCGGCAACATCCTCGACCTCGCCGCGAGTCTGCCCGCGGACTACAAGAAAATGCGTGACCGGATCGAAGAGCTCGTGGGGGAGCTGCGCAACCAGATCATCGAGGAATCCCTCAGCAAGGGCGCCACCATGGCCCAGGTGCTGGAGGCCGACAAGCGGCTCCGGCAGAGCCCCGAAGGCCGCACGTTCCGGTCGTTCACCGCGTTCCTGGAGGATCCGCAGCAGCAGCTGAGGTTCCGCTCGGCGATCGGCGAGGTGCTGAGCCGGCAGTTCGCGGACGAGCTCAGCCATGACGAGCGCGAGACTCTCAAGAACCTGGTGGCCGAACTCCGCAGCCAGCACAGCCAGATCCAGAGGATCTACGGCAAGCTCAGCGAAAGCCTCAACACGTACGTCCAAAGCGATGACTTCCGTCAGTCGGTCCGGCTCCGGAAGGTTTTGCGGGAGGCCGAGCAGGCGATCCGCTCCCTGCCCTACGAGCGCGAACGGCCCGGACTGGTCCGCGGCCCGGTGCTGTTCAGCGCCGGCTTCGAATCCCTTGCCATGGTCAAGCTCTTCGACCCCGACGAGTTCGCGGCGCCGCCCAAGCTCGCGGACCCCATCGCGTTCTCCGACTCGGACCGCGCGCGTTCACCCCGGACCGCCAAGGCCAAGCCGGAAGCCATCCGCGCTGCGCTGGCCGGGGCCTCCACCCTCACCGAGGCGTGGGAGCAGCTTCCCGCCGGGGAACGCCACATCAACTCCATCCGGGCCCTGCTTTCGCAGACCCTCCACGAGGGCGCCGGCTTCGACCGCGGAACCTGGGGCCCCATCGAATTCGAACAAATCGACGGCACCACCCGCACCGCTTACCTGCCCGTCGTCACGCTCGCGAAGGATTGACCATGACTGAAGAGACCGCGACAGAGACCGAGACCGAGACCGTGACCGAGACTGCCGCCGAGAATGCTGCGCCGGCCGAGAACGAGGGCGACCACGTCCGGAGCGACCCCTTCACCGTCACTCCCCGGGACACGTTCGTCGACGGCGCCGCCCTCTTCCCGGGCGATACCGGCGTGCTTCCGATGAAGGTCCGGCAGGCGCTCGTGAAGCTTCTTAAAGGCCCGTACATCGACGGCGGCCGCGACGAAAAACTGTGGACCACGCTCCTGGACAACCAGCTGATCCTGCGCAGCCGCCTCTCCGAACTGTTCCTCACCCTGCAGCTGGACCACGAACGCAAGGTGGCAGTCCTGCGCCCCGTGGACCCCGAGGCGATCGGCGGCAGCACCCGGTCCAGCATCCTGCGGCAGCAGCGAGCCCTGAGCAGGGTCGAGACCATTGTCCTGCTCCGACTGCGCCTCCTCCTGGACCGCCACGTCACCGCCCAGACCGACCCCACCATCACGCGCGAGGAAATCGCCGAACTCGTCGCCCACTACCAGCCCACCGGCCAGCAGGACGCCCTGCGCGACGCCGACGTCGTCAATCGCGCCATTACCAAGCTCCTGGCCCGCCAGCTCCTCCTCACCACAGGCCTGGACGAGGTCTACACGATCTCCAACGCCCTCCCGCTGGCGCTCCCGTTCGAAAATATCGGCGACATCCCGGCCCAAATCGAAGCCCTCGTCGCAGCCAGCACAGACCAGTCAGGAACAGAACCGCTGCTGGAGCTCGACGCCGACACCGTAGCCACTGGCGAAGCCGAAGACGACGCAGACAGTGAGCCGACCAGCGACGACGACGCCGATGTCGCCACCGGTGACGATGACGACCAAGACGACGACGGCGATGCCGCCCCGGGAGTGGCATCGGGCCTGTCGGAGCCGGCAGCATCGTCCGCAGGACGATTGCTGTCCGGCGAAGGGGCGGGGGCGGCATCGCCGTCGGCGTCACCCGACCACACCAGGGCGGGGGCGGCATCGCCGTCGGCGTCCCCCGCAACCACAACTGACGCAACCACGGACACGAACGGAGAAGCCAAGTGAGCATCGCAACCATGCTGCCGATGGGCGAGCTCACCAACCCGGGCCAGATGCGCCTCGCCCTCGTCCATGTGGTCAACTGGGGCACGTTCCATGGCGCCCACTCGATGCACGTGGACCGCAACGGCACACTGCTGACCGGCAATTCGGGCGTCGGCAAGTCCACGCTGTTCGATGCCATGCTTCGGGTCTTCGACGCCCGCCCGCGCTCCAACGAAGCGGCTGCCCAGCGGGCCGGAGGCGCTGTCGAGGACAAGCGCACCACGTTCACGTACATGCGCGGCAAAGTGGGCGACAAGGCAGTTGGCGAGGGCTCGGCGAGTGCGTTCCAGCGGCCCGGAGCCACCTGGTCCGCTGTCGCCCTGACGTTCGATAACGCCGCCGGTACTAAGGTCACGGTCTCGGCGCTGTTCGATCTGCCCAAGAACGGCACGGAATCCAGCGTCGGCCGGTACTACGTGATCGACAACAAGCCGCTGGATCTCGCGGCGATCGAGGGCATCGCGGACAAGCGGTTCACCAAGTCCGCGCTCGACGCGGTCTTCCCGGACGCCCAGATCTTCGACGTCCACAAGGCGTTCGCCGAACGCTTCCGCCGCCTCCTGGGGATCAACTCGGACCAGGCCCTGCCGCTGCTGCGCGTCATCCAGGCCGGCAAGGGACTCGGCGGCAGCGTCAACACGTTCTTCCGCGACCAGGTCCTTGACGCCCCGGCCACGCTGGCCGCAGCGGACGACGTCGTCGAGGAATTCAGCAACCTCATGTCCATCCGGCAGCGCCTCGAGGACGTCCGGCAGCAGCGCGACCAGCTGGCTCCCGTTCCCGGGCTGAACAAGGAGTACGCGCAGGCGCTGCTGGACGCGAACCGGCTGCGGGACCTTTCGGGAGAGGAATTCGAGGCCTACAAGCAGCAGCTTGCCGTTTCTGTCCATGAGAAGACCCTGGCCCGGCTCAAGGAGCTCGCCCAGGCGAAGGCCAGCGACCTCGCCGCCGAACGCGCTGTCCGCGACGGCTTCGCCAAGGAGCTCCGTCAGCTTGAGGGGGAGTACAACAACCAGGGCGGCAACGCGATTTCCGCGATCGAGCAGTCCCTGGAGAACGCCCGGGTGGGCCTCAAGCTCCGGCAGGACGTGGAGGAATCGACCCGCAAGGCCCTGACCGACGCAGGGCTGGACCTGCAGTGGTCGGCCGCAGGCTGGGAACAGGCGCACGCCCACGCCGCGGCCCGCTCTGCCGAGCTCCAGAACGACTCCGAGGCGCTCAAGGAACTGCGGTTCGAGGCCTTCGACGGCCACGCGACCAGGAAGCGCGAGCTCGCCGCAGCCCAGCAGGAGCTCGTCTCGCTGAATACGCGCAAGTCGCTGCTGCCGCCGTCGAGCATTGAAAACCGCGGAGCCATCGCGGCGGCCACCGGGGTGCCGGAAGAACACATGCCCTTCGGCGGCGAACTGATCGACCTCGCCGAGGGCCAGGAGCAGTGGCGGCCGGCCGCCGAGCGCGCGCTGCGGAGCCTGGCCACCACGCTGCTGGTGCCTGGCGAGCACTTCGCCGCGGTCACCCGGTACCTCAATGACCACTCCGTGCGCGGGGCCCTGCGCGCAGTAGACGTCTCACGCCCCCTGCCCGGCGGCGCGCTGGCAGTCGAGGACGTGGCCGACGGCGACCTGCTGACCAAGCTCAGTTTCCTCACCGACGCCGGCCTGGCCGACGGCGCTCACGCCCGGGCGGTGGCGGAGGCCAGCGCCTGGCTCCGCGAACGCATTGCCGTCGACTTCGCCTATCCCTGCGTGGAGGACGCGGACGAGCTCGCCGGCCTGGATAAGGGCCTGAGCCTGGGCGGCGTGGTCAAGCGAAACCCCCACACGGTGGAAAAGGACGACCGTTTCACCTCCCGGCAGGACTACGTCCTCGGCTTCGACAACGCCGCCAAGCTGGAGCTCGTGGCGGCCCAGGTCGAGGACCTGCAACAGGAACTGGCCAAAGCCGCCGAACTGGCGCGAAGCCGCGAAGAGTCGCACCAGGGCATGACCCGGCAGCTCGAGGCCCTGCGCCGTGTGGCCGACGACCACCGGCCCTGGGAGCAGGTCTCGGCCGCCGTGGCCGCAGAGGAACTCGCCAGGATCGAGCAGCGGCTCAAGGACGCCCTCGCCGCGCAGGCCGACCTCGAACCGCTGCGCGCCAGCATCGAGGGCGCGCGGCATAAGCACCAGTCCAGCACCGAAACGGCGGCCGTGCTGCAGAGCGAGTACAAGGCCCTCGACGCGCGCATGACCGCCGCCGATCAGCTGCTCGATGCCGCCCGCAACAGGTTCGCGCAGGCGCCGCCGTCGGACGCCAGCATCGCCGCGCTGGAACCGTACTTCACCGGCTTCGGCGACATCCTGGAGATGCACGAGCTCGACAACCTCGCCAACCAGGTCCGCACCCGGCTCCTCGCCGAACTGCACGGTGCCGAGTCCCGCGGGCAGGCCACTTCGGAGCGCCTCACCCGTATTTTCGAGGGCTTCGTCCGCGAGTGGGGCACGGCGATTTCCGCGGACCACGGCACCTCGATCGGCGCCGCAGGGGAGTTCGAATCCCGCTACCACGCGATTGTCAGCGATGGGCTGCCGGCGCAGGAGGCCGAGTTCCGGCAGTTCTTCAACCAGCGGACCCACGAGTCCTTTTCCACCCTGCTGCACCTGCTGGACGAGGAACGCCGCGCCATCACGAGCCGCATCCTGCCGCTGAACGGCATCCTGTCCGAGGTCAATTTCCACGAGGGCAGCTTCCTGGAACTGGACATCAAACAGACGCTGCCCGCGACGGCCAAGCAGTTCAAGGACGCCATCCAGAACGCGCTCAAGGTCCGGCACACCCGGCCCGGGAAGACGGTCACAGCAGCGTCCGCCGCGGCGGCGCCGGGTGCCCAGTCGGACGACGACGCCGAGCTCACCACCCGCTACAAGTCGCTCGAAACGCTCGTGAAGCGGCTCGGCTCACAGACCCCCGAGGACCGGCGCTGGCGTGCCGAGGTGCTGGATGTCCGCGGCCACCTGTTCATCCAGTGCAAGGAGCACCGCGAAGTGCAGGGTATTGGCGCCAAGGGTACCGGCGCCAAAGGGGCCGCGAAGGGCGCCAGGAAGACCGAGGTCTTCATGCACGCGGACACCGGCTCCATGTCCGGCGGTGAGCGGCAGCGTTTCACCGCGTTCATCATGGCGGCGGCGCTGAGCTACCAGCTGGGCATCGCCGAACAGGGCTTCACCACCTACGGCACCGTCATGATGGACGAGGCCTTCGTGCTCGCCTCGGAGGAATTCGCCGGCGCCGGCATCAAGGCGCTGCACGAGTTCGGCTTCCAGCTCCTGCTGGCCGCGCCGGAGAACGTGATCGACCTTTCCCGGCACCTGGGGTCCGTGACCGAGATCCTCCGGGACAAGCGGACCAACCGCTCCGGCGTCCTGACCGCACCGGTGATTGCCCCGCGTGCGGGGACCGAGGGCACCTGGCGGTCCGAGGCGAACCCCGTGGACATCGTCCTGCGCTGACCCCGCGTTGCTTGGGTCGGCGCTGAGGACGGCGGAGCCGGTTCAACAGGAGTAGTTGTACCACCCGGCGCCCGACTTGCGGCCCAGCTTTCCGGCCCTGACGAGGGTTGCAACGGACTCGTCCGGGGCGTCGGCCGGATCGCCAGTCGCCGCATAGGTGGCCTGGGCGATGTAGTCCACAACATCCAGTCCCACCAGGTCCATCAGCTCGAATGGTCCCATCGGGTGCCGCAGTGCGGTCTTTGCCGTGGCGTCGATGTCTTCCATGCTGGCCACGCCGCCGGCCAGCAGCGCGAGTGCCTCCTTTTGCACGGCGCCCATCAGCCGGTTGGCAACGAAGCCCGGAACCTCCCGGTTGATCAGCACCGGTGTCTTGCCAAGGCGCCGGGCCAGTTCCACGGTAGTGTCCACGGTTTGCTGGGACGTTCCGGCGTGCCTGACCACTTCCACGCATTCCATGACCAGCACGGGGTTGAAGAAGTGCATGTTGCACACCTGCCCGGGCCGGCCGCTGGCCCCGGCCACGGCGGAGGAGCCGATCGTGGAGGAATTGGTGGCCAGGATGGCATGCGGCGGGGCGAGCTGGCCCAGCCGGGCAAAGATGGCCTTCTTGGTTTCCAGCCGTTCGGTAGCGGCCTCAATGACAAAGTCTGCAGAGGGCGCCACCGCGTCCAGGTCAGTGCTGAATTCCAGCCGGTCATGGGCGCGCTCGGCCCGTTCCGCGGCCAGTTTTCCGGATTTCACCATTTTGTGGGTGCGTTCGCGCAGTTGGGCCGCGGCGGCGTCCAGTTGGCCCGGTGACACGTCCTGCACGGTGGTGGTGTATCCGGCCAGGGCGGCTGTCAGGGCAATCTGGGACCCCATGGCGCCGGCGCCGACAACGAGGACACGCGTGATGGAGGTAGTGGGTTGCACGGTTTCTCCGGGTCCTAGGCGCTGGCTCCGCGGTGGCTGGCGACCTGGCCGCCGCGGAGGTAGACGGTGGTGGTGTGCGTGTAGAACTCCTTGGCGCTCTGGCCCTGTTCCTTGGGTCCGTAGCCGCTCTTCTTGGCCCCGCCGAAGGGCACATGCGGGTCGGCGCCGGCGGATTCGGAGTTCACGTGCAGGATGCCAACGTCCAGCTCTTCCATTCCCTCCAGTGCCAGGGTGACGTCCTGCGTGAACAGTGCTGCGGAGAGCCCGAAGTCGCTGTCATTCGCCAGGTCAAAGGCTTCCTGGGTTGAGGCTGCCCGGCGGACGCTGAGCACGGGGCCAAAGAGCTCATCGCGCCAGACATCAGCGTGGCTTGCCCCCGTGAGCTCCAGGATCGTGGGGGCAATGAAGTGGCCGTCGGCCCGCGCCGCGTCCTCATAGGGGAGGCCTCCCGTCAGCAGCCCGGCGCCCTGGTCCAACGCGGTGGCGATGCCGCGCTGGATGGACGTGCGGGCGTCGGCGCTGACGACGGGTCCCATCTGGGTGGACGGATCTGCGGGGTCGCCCACCAGCAGGGCCCGGGCCCTGGCGGCCAGCCCGGCGAGGAATTCATCGGCGACGGCGTCCGCTACGATCAGCCGCGACGTCGCCGTGCACTTCTGCCCTGCGGAGCGGAATGCGCCCAGCATGACCTGTTCGGCGGCTAGTTCAAGGTCGGCGTCGGCCAGGACGATGGCGGCGTTCTTTCCACCCATCTCCGCCTGGATCGGAACACCCCGGGCTGCCGCCGCGGCGGCCAGGGTGCGGCCCACGCCGGTGGAGCCGGTGAAGGACAGCCCGTCCAGCGCGGGATGCTCCACCAACGCGGTCCCGATGGCGCCGGGGCCAATGACCAGGTTCAGGACGCCGGCGGGCAGCCCTGCCTGTTCCAGCGCCTGGGTCAGCCGCATGGCCAGCAGGGGTACCGTGCTGGCCGGCTTCCAGACCACCGTGTTGCCGTACGTCAGTGCGGGGGCGATCTTCCAGGCCGGGATGGCGATGGGGAAGTTGAAGGGCGTCACGACGCCCACTACTCCCAGGGGCTTGCGCGTGACGAATATCTTTTCGCCCCGCCGCGGGGAGGAGTAGACCGCGCCGGCCTCGCGGTCGCCGTCGTTGCCGTAGTAGCGGAAGATCTGCGCGGCGCGCAGGACCTCGCCCTGGCCCTCGGCCAGGGTCTTTCCCTCCTCGCGGGCCAGTTCCAGGCCCCAGGCCTGCGAGTTAGCTTCGAGGATCGCCGCCGTGCGCAGCAGCACCGCGCCGCGTTCGTGGGCAGGGGTGCGGGCCCAGCCATGCTTCGCCGCTACGGCGCTTGCCATGGCGCGGTCGACGTCGGCCGGTCCGGCCTGCAGGCCCTGCGCCACCGTTTCGGCCGGGCGGGCGGGGTTGACGGAGGTGATGATGCCGCCGTCGCCCTGAAACCAGGTGCCCGAGATGTAATGCTGCAGTTCGACTGCTGTGGTCATTGCTGTATTCCTTTGCTCGCCGCGCCTCAGCGGAAGGCCGGGATGCCCGTGATGTGGTTGCCGAGGATCAGTGTGTGGACCTCGTCGGTGCCCTCATAGGTGCGCACCGATTCCAGGTTGTTCGCGTGCCGCAGCGGCGAGTAGTCGAGGGTGATGCCGTTGCCGCCCAGCATGGCGCGGGCGTCGCGGCAGATCTGGATGGCCTCGCGGCAGTTGTTGAGCTTCCCCACGGAAATGTGGTGTGGCTTGAGCTGGCCCGCTTCCTTGAGCCGGCCGATCTGCAGAGCCAGGAGCATGCCCTTGTTGATCTCCAGGGCCATGTTGACCAGCTTCTCCTGGGTCAGCTGGTATCCCGCCAGCGGCTTGTCGAACTGCAGGCGCTCCTGCGAGTAGCTGACCGCCGTCTCGTAGCTGTCACGCGCGGCCCCCATGGCCCCCCAGATAATGCCGTACCGGGCTTCATTGAGGCACTCGAACGGGCCGCGGAGTCCCTTGGCATTGGGCAGCAGCGCGGTGGATGGAAGGCGGACCTCGCTCAGTTCAATGTCGCACTGGATGGAGGCCCGCATGGAGAGTTTGGGCTCAATCGGGGTGGCTTTGAACCCGGCGGTGTCGGTGGGCACGATGAAGCCCCGTACGCCGTCGTCGGTCATGGCCCAGATAATCGCGATCTGGGCGATCGAGGCCAGACCGATCCAGCGCTTGGAGCCGTTGATGACCCAGCCGTCTCCGTCGCGGCGGGCGAAGGTTTTCATGCTGCCCGGGTCGGAGCCGGCGGTGGGCTCGGTCAGGCCGAAGCAGCCAACGACGTCGCCGGCGGCCATCTGCGGCAGCCACTGGTTCTTTTGCTCTTCGGAGCCGTGCTTGTAGATGGCGCTCATCGCGAGCGAGCCCTGCACGCTGACGAAGGTGCGCAGGCCCGAGTCGCCTGCCTCCAGTTCCATGGCGGCGATGCCGTATTCGACGGCGGAACGGCCGGGACAGCCGTAACCCTTCAAGTGCATGCCAAGCAGGCCCAGCCCGGCCATCTCCTTGATGATTTTCACCGGGAAGATGGCCTGCTCGTACCAGGCGGCGATATTGGGCCGGATGGTGCTGTCCACGAAGGACCGCACCTTGTCCCGCATGGCCAGTTCTTCGGGGCTGAAGAGGGAATCGATGTTCAGCAGGTCAGACGGGTTCAGCAGGTCAGAGGATTCGTTCATGGTGGTCTCCAAGAGTTATCAGGGTGGGACTTAGGCGGCGGACAGTGCCGCGGCGCTGGCGGTGTTTGTCTGGGCGTCATTTGCAGTCAGGATGGCACTGCGCAGCACGTCCAGGCCGTCGCGGATCAGCTCCGGGCCAATGACCAGGGGCGGCAGCAGCCGGATCACGTTGCCGTATGTGCCGCAGACAAGGACCAGGACTCCCTGCCGGTGGCAGGCGGCCGCCACCTGGGCGGCAAGATCGGCGCGCGGCTCCAGGGTGTCCTTGTCCGCGAATTCGACGGCCAGCATGGCGCCGCGGCCGCGGAATTCAGCAATGATGGCCGTGCTGTCCACGAGGGGCTGCAGCACCTCGCGGGCGGTTGCCTCGATGGCCCGGGCGTTGGCCAGGAGCGTGCCGTCCTCGAAGGCCTCGAAGACTCCCAGCGCAGCGGCGCAGGCCACCGGGTTTCCGGCGTAGGTCCCGCCCAGGCCTCCGGCGTGCGGAGCGTTCATGAGCTCGGTCCGCCCGGTGACGGCGCTCAGGGGCAGGCCGCCAGCCAGGGCCTTGGCGGTCAGGGTGAGGTCGCCGGCGACGCCGTCGTGCTCGCTCGCAAACAGCTTGCCGGTGCGGCCCATGCCGGTCTGGATCTCGTCCATCACCAGCACAATGCCGTATTTGGTGGCCAGCTCCCGCAGCCCGGCCAGGAAGCCGGGCGCTGGAACCAGGAACCCGCCCTCACCCTGGATGGGCTCAATGACCATGGCCGCGAACGTCCGGGGATCGTTCTCGAGCAGCAGCGACTCAACGCCAGCCAGCGCGGTGGCGGCCGCACCGTCCCCGCCGGTTTGGGCCCACAGCCGGGTGGCCGTGGGAGCACGGAAGACCTCGCCCGGGAACGGGCCGAAATTCTTCTTGTACGGATTCACCTTGGCGGTCATGGCCATCGTGAGGAGCGAGCGGCCGTGGTAGGCGTCGTCGAAGACCAAAACCCGCTCCCGGCCTGTGGCGGCGCGGGCAATCTTGACGGCGTTTTCCACGGCCTCGGCACCGGTGGAGAAGAGCGCCGTGCGCTTCAGGAAGTCTCCCGGGACGTGGGCGTTCAGCCATGCGGCCACCTGCGTGAAGGAATCGTATTCGGTCACCATGAAGCAGGTGTGGGTGAACCTGGCCATCTGAGCGGCCACCTGCGCCTGGACGTGGGCGTTCACGGCGCCCACGCTGGTCACGGCGATGCCGGACGCGAAGTCGATGATGCGGTTGCCGTCCACGTCTTCCAGGATTCCGCCGGAGGCCCGGTTGATGAAGACGGGCAGGGTCACGCCGAAGCCTGAGCTGACATGCGCTTCGCGCTCTCGCTGCAGCGCTATGGAAGCGGGGCCGGGAATGGCAGTGGCAACGTGGCGGGACTGGGGGAGGCTGTCTGTGGATCGCGTCATGTAGATAAGGTAATGGGCCAGCTCCCGGCTGACATTGGATGGTTTGTCCTCGTTCGAGCCTTATTTGGTTAGAATATCCAAAGGATTCATGTCTACCCGGAAAGGGCGGCCGCGTGATCAGTCTGGCCCAGCTGCACAGCCAACTCGGCAGCGATCTCAGCACGGTGGCCGGGGGTCCCGTGGCCCGCCGGCAGATCTCGGGCGTGCACATCTCCGAGCTCGACGATCCCACTCCCTATTTGGAGGGCGGTGAGCTCCTTCTCACCACGGGCATCCCCGTTTCGCGCGGAGACGCCAAGGTGGCGGCCTATGTCCGGCGTCTGGTGGAGCGCAACATCGCAGCCTTGGGACTTGGCCTGGGCGCCGGTGTGGATGAGGTGCCGCCCGCGCTGATTGCCGCCTGTGCCTCGGAGGGGCTGGAGCTGCTGGTGGTGCCCGACGGCACGCCGTTCATGAACGTGTCCCGCGCCTACTGGGACCTCGTGGGCAGGGAGGGCCAGGCTGACCTGAGCGCCAGTCTCGGCACGCAGACAGCGCTGGCCCGTGCGGCGACGCAGCCGGATGCGCTCCCATCCGTGGTCAAGGCGCTGGCCCAGGCACTGGGCGGCTGGGTCGCCTACCTCCCGGCAGACAACGGGGCGGAAACGCTCTGGCCGGAGGACAACCACACGATTGTGGGGCAGCTGCGCCTTGAGGCGTCGCGGCTGGACATGGCGGTGACGCATTCGGCCTCCACCTTCCAGATTCACGGCACCGACGTCGTGGAGTATCCGGTCCTGGTGGGGCGGCGGACGGCCGGCTTCCTGGCCATCGGTGCCGGGCGAAAACTGACTCGGGCCGACCGGCAGATCATCATGACCGTGTGCGTCCTGCTCTCGCTCAAGGCCGCCCAGCAGCAGGAGAGCGCCGCCACCGCCGCCGCGCTAGGCTCGGCCGTGACCAAGCTCTTCCTGACCGGACATGTTGACGCCGGCCGGGCCCTGGCCCCGGACCTGGGCATCATCGCGCCCACCGGGCCGGTGCGGGTCCTTGTGGTGCGCGGCGAAACAGATGCCGGGGCAGATTCGGCGGCGGCCTTCGGGGAGCTGGAGTCTCGGCTGCGCGCCGGAACGGGCTGGGCCGGTTGGCCGCAGGCCGCCGGTGCCCTGCGATCCTGCCGCCTGCGCCATGAGGCTGGCGGCCTGAGCTATTACCTGCTGGACGCGGAGCACGACGCCCGCACTTCCGGCACCGCCGCAGGCGCCGCCCCGGCGCACCCGAACGACGTCGCCGCCGGCACCAGCACGGTCACTGCGGCGCTGAGCCGGCCGATGCCGCTGGAACGTGTCCACGATGAGGCGGGTCAACTGGCTGCCATGGTGCGTGCACTGGAGACCGGGCAGGTTCTCGAGGTCCCCGCCGGGGCACTGGACCCGCGTGCCCAAGGTTGGGTGGCGGCACTGCGCAGCTACCAGCGCGCGGACCTGATCGGCACCGTGCGCGCCTACTTGAGGCACCGAGGCCAGTGGGAGGGCGCTGCCCGTGAATTGGGGATCCACCGAAACTCGCTGCGCCACCGGATGGGAATCGCCGCCGAACTGCTGCAGGCGGATCCGGATGATCCCGATGTGGCCGCTAACCTATGGCTGGCCCTGCGCTGGGTGTAGCGCCGCACCGGTCAACGCCGGCACTCCCGCCGCCGCCCAGCCACGCGCGGAGTCCGCACTCCCGGCGGCGGCCAGCCACGCGCGGATGCCGTCGCCATGTTCGCCCAGCGACGGCGGGGCCGCCACGGGTGCCGGGAACGCCGGTGTCCAGGTAATTGGATGGCGGATCTGCCGCCCGACGGGCTGGCCCGCGGCGTTGCGGACCTCGATGGTCGGTTCAAGTCCCAGCGACTCGGCATAGTCAAGACCCTCATCGATGCCGGCCACATGGCCGGCCGGGACGCCGGCGTCGATGAGCTTGTCCTGCCAGATGAGGGCAGAGGACGTGGACAGCGCATCCTCCAGCAGCGGCACCAACTCCGTGCGGTGTTCCACTCGCGCGTTGTTGGTGGCAAAGCGCGGGTCACGGGCCAGCCCGGCAATGCCCAGAACCTGGGTCAGCTTGGCGAACTGTCCGTCGTTGCCGCAGGCCACTGCCAGCGGCGCATCCGCACACTCGAGCAACTGGTACGGCACGATCGAGGGATGGGCACTGCCCATGCGGTGCGGCACCTTACCCGCGCCCAGGAAGGCCTGGCCCTGGTTGGCCAGCGCACCCTGCAGGCTGGAGAGCAAGTTGAGCTCCAGATGGGCCCCGCGGCCCGAGACGTTCCGGGCCGCCAGGGCGGCAAGGACGCCAATGGCGGTGTCCTTGGCTGTCAGGACGTCGACCAGGGCGACGCCTGCCTTGGTGGGACTGCCGTCTTCCTCGCCAGTAATGCTCATCAGCCCGCCCAGGGCCTGGACGATGAAGTCATAACCCATCAGGTTGGCTCCGCCGGCACTGCCAAACCCGGTGATCGAGGCATAGATCAGGCCGGGGTTGGCGGCGGAGAGTTCCGCGTAGCCCAGGCCCAGTTTCGCCATGCCGCCGGGCTTGAAGTTTTCCACCAGGACATCGGCACGCAGGGCCAGCTCCCTGGCCAGCTGCAAATCGCCGGGGTCGGTGAGGTCCAGGCAGACCGATTCCTTGTTCCGGTTCGCGCTCTCAAAGTAGGTGGCCCCGGTAGCCGAGAACGGCGGTCCCCAGGTGCGGGTGTCATCGCCGGTGCCGGGGCGTTCCACCTTGACCACGCGGGCGCCCAGATCGGCCAGGGTCATGGTGGCCAGCGGGCCGGCCAGGACGCGGGAGAAATCGGCCACGAACAGTCCGGACAACGGTCCGGCGGGCATGTCCCGGGGTTCTTGGGCGGCGTCCCGGTCGGCGGAACCGGGTTGCGGGCCGGGCGTCGAAGTCATGGGGAGTCCCTTCGTGCATTCCCGCGGCACATCGCCGTGCCCCGGGATACCTGATCAAGGATTCGAAGCCTAACAAGGCGCAGTCGACCGATCATTGGATGAATCATCCAAGCTTTGGCCGCTCCGCACAATCGCATTCCGGCGCGAGGGTGCGGCCGCGGCGGACCCCGCGGTAGCGGGGCCGATAGAGTGGCGCTATGGAAGCAGATCCTTCGGTTCGGTCCCGCCGGGAACGCAGCTGGCCAAGGGCGCTGCGGTGAGCCAGGAACCGGCCGCCGCCGCGCCGTCGCGCGGTGCCCGGGCCGCGGTCTTCGCCCAACTGACCGGCGTCGGCAGATCTGAGCAGGTGGCCCAGCGGCTGACCGACGCCATTCTGTTGGGCGTGCTGGCTCCGGGCGATCGGCTACCCAGCGAGGCGGAGCTGGCCAAGCGGTTTGGTGTGGCCCTGGTGACGGCGCGCGATGGCCTGGGGGCTGTTCGCGAGGCCGGGCTGGTGGAAACCCGGCGCGGCCGCGAGGGCGGGAGCTTTGTGCTGGCCGCCGAGCAAACGCCGGAGCGGCTCCTGCGGGCCCGGCTGCGCGGACTCTCGCAGGTGGAGATTGCCGATCTCGCCGCCTATTTTGGCGTGCTGGCGGCCGGCTGCGCAGAACGGGCGGCCGAGCTGGCGTCCATCGATGAAGCCCAGCGGCTGACCGACTGGCTACAGGGGGCCGACTTTGGTTCCGCCAGCGATTCCGGCCGGAACGCCGGCGGTTTCTACCTCGAAATAGCCGTGATCAGCCAGTCACCGCGGCTTGTGCGCGAGCAGATCCGCCTCCAGGCGGAGTTCGGCCCCATGCTGTGGTTGTGCCTGACGGACCCCGCCATGCGGGCGCGGGTCTATGCGCAAAACGAGCGCACCGCCGTCGCGATCGCCGCCCGCGACGCCGCCGCGGCCCGCGCCTCGGTCCGGGCGCAGATCAGCGAGCTTTCCGTGTGGCTGCTGGCCGCCAAGGAACGGTTTGAGCAAGGAGCAACGGCTGATGGCTGACAATGACACGGCGGATACCCTCCAAGCCCGGGCGCGGGACTGCGCCGCGGCCACCGGAGCGTTGTTCAACGGCGTCTTCGACACCCTGCAGCGGTGGCGGGGGCAGGTCGAGGCCTCAACCGCCTGGGGCGCGGGAGATATTGACCCTGCCGTCTATGCGATGGTCGAACCGGAGCTGACGGCCGCCAACCCGCTGCTGATCGGCGCCGGGTTCATCGCGGCGCCGGGCGTGGTGCGGGGCAAGGGTCTCCATTTTGCCTGGTGGCTGGGTCCGCTGGAGGATAACCCGATCCTGGGCACCACCACGGAACCGAGCCGGCTGGATCTGGCGTCGCGCGATTACGCCGACTATCTTCGGGACCTCAGTGCGCTGGAGTGGTACCGGGTGCCGGAAACCACGGGGGTGCGCCACATCACCGGCCCTTATGTCGACCACTTGTGCACGTGCGACTACATCCTCACCCTCACCGCGCCCGTCAGCGTCGGCGGGTCCATGGCAGGAGTGGTGGGCGCAGATCTTCTGGTGCGCCGGCTGGAGCGGGACGCCTTGCCGCTGATGCGCGCCGTGGGGGCACCGACGGTGCTGGCGAACGCTGCGGGCAGGGTGGTTGTCTCCACCGATCCGTCGCTCCCCGTAGGGACCCTGGCCGCCCCGAATGCCGGCCCGGGCCCGGGCGGCGCCATTGCCTGCCCCGGCACCAACCTGAAGATCATGGTGGGAACAGCCCCGTTAATTAAACATCCCATTTCAGATGAATAAGGTGTAGTCTCACCATGTGGCCGTGAACCAGGTCACATTGTGGCGTGGTCCGCTGCGCGGCCCGGCCCACCCAATTCACTGAAGGGAACCCCATGAGCGTGCGGAATTTGCGGAACTTCGTCAACGGCCAGTTTGTTGACTCGGCCTCCACAAGCCGGTTGGAGATCCACAATCCGGCCACCGAAGAGGTCATCGCCACAACGCCCGTATCCACCGCCGCCGACGTCGCTGCCGCCTACGCGGCAGCCGCGGCGGCGTTTGAGACCTGGAGCGAAACCACTCCGGCGGAGCGCCAGCGGGCGCTGCTGCACATTGCCGACGCCGTCGAGACCCGGGCTGATGAGCTGGCCGACCTCGAATGCGCCGATACCGGCAAGCCCCGTGCGGGGATTGTCCCGGATGAGATCGACGTCCTCGTGGACCAGATCCGTTTCTTTGCCGGCGCCGCCCGGACGCTGGAAGGCCGGGCCACCGCCGAGTACCTGGCGGACCACAGTTCCTCGATCCGGCGCGAGCCGATCGGCGTCATCGGCCAGGTGGCCCCGTGGAATTACCCGCTGATGATGGCGGCGTGGAAGGTCATTCCCGCGCTTGCGGCCGGCAATACCGTCGTTCTCAAGCCCTCTGATTCCACGCCGAGCTCCACCCTGCTGTTTGCCGAGCTGGCCAGCGCCTTCCTCCCTGCCGGCGCGTTCAATGTGGTCCTGGGCGACCGCGAGACCGGCAAGGCCCTGGTGGCGGACGAGGCCCCGAGATGGTGTCCATCACCGGCAGCGTGCGGGCCGGAATGGAGGTGGCCGGAGCGGCGGCCGCCGACGTCAAGCGCGTGCACCTTGAACTGGGCGGCAAGGCCCCGGTCATAGTGTTCGACGACGTCGACATCGCCACCGCGGTGGCGGGCATCGTCCCGGCGTCCTTCTACAACGCGGGCCAGGACTGCACCGCGGCCACGCGGCTGCTGGTGCATGAAGACATCCACGATGAGTTTGTGGCTGCTTTTGCCGAAGAAGTGCGGCAGAACGCCAGGACCGGCGGTCCCGCCGAGGACGGGATCCTGTACGGCGCGCTCAGCAGCGCCGACCACCTCCAGCGCGTCGCCGGATACCTGGAACGGCTGCCGGAGCACGCCACTGTTGAAGTCGGCGGCAAGCGCCACGGCGGCGTGGGCTACTTCCACGAAGCCACGGTGGTGTCCGGGCTGAACCAGGACGACGAGCTTGTCCAGAGCGAAGTGTTCGGCCCGATCGTCACTGTGCAGAAGTTCTCCAGCGACGCCGAGGCCCTGGCCCTGGCCAACGACGTGGACTACGGGCTGGCGTCCTCGGTGTGGACCAAGGACCACACCCGGGCCATGCAGTTCGCCAAGCGCCTCGACTTCGGCTGCGTCTGGATCAACACCCACATCCCGCTCGTGGCCGAGATGCCGCACGGCGGATTCAAGCACTCCGGGTACGGCAAGGACCTGTCCATGTACGGGCTGGAGGACTACACCCGGATCAAGCACGTCATGAGCTACATCGGCTAAGCAGCGCAGCCGCCGGCACGTCCGCCGCCGGCACGAGCACAACCGGCGTCCTGCGCCGGCCCCCCAGAATCTCCCGCCAAAGTCGTCGGAAGGAAACCATGTCTACCGAACCCCGCAACACCGCCGAGCTTAACGACAGTGAACATCTTGCCGTCCTGGGCTACCAGGATTCCTTTGACCGGTCCATGTCCCTGTGGGCCAATTTCGCCCTCGGATTCACCTACCTTTCGCCGCTGGTGGGGGTGTACTCGCTCTTCGCCGTCGCCATGGCGGCCGGCGGGCCGCCGTCGGTCTTCTGGATCTTCATCGTGGGGGCCGGGCAGATGCTGGTGGCACTCGTATTCGGCGAAGTGGTGTCGCAATATCCCATTCACGGCGGCATCTATCCGTGGACCAGGCGGCTTTGGGGCCGGCGCTATGCCTGGATGGCGGCTTGGGTCTACATCTGGGCCATGATTGTCACCATCACCGCCGTGGCCGAATTTGGCAGCGGCTTCCTGGCCAGCCTGTTCGAGATTGAGCTGAACCGGGAAAGCACGCTTGGCCTGTCGGTGCTGCTTCTTCTCGTGGCGCTGGTCCTGAACTTCACCGGCACCAAAACCATGGCCCGGGTGGCCCGGATCGGTCTGGCGGCAGAACTGATCGGCGTGATCGCCGTCGGCCTGTACCTGCTGATTTTCCAGCGCAAACAGAGCTTCGGCGTGTTTTTCGACTCGATGGGCGTGCAGGGAGACGGCAGCTACCTGAACGCGTTCATGGGCGCCGCCCTGGCCGGCCTGTTCCTCTTCTACGGCTTTGAAGCCTGTGGTGACGTGGCGGAGGAGGTCGCCAACCCGGCCCGGCGGATCCCGCGTGCCATGATGATGACCATTGTGGTGGGAGGCGTCTCCGCGCTGTTTTCCTTCGGCGGCTATGTGCTGGCCGCGCCCAACCTGCAGGAGATCGTCAACGGCCAGGATGCAGACCCCATCCCCGCCATTCTGGAATCGGCCCTCGGCCCGGTGGGTGCCAAGATCTTCCTGGTCGTTGCGATCACGGCGTTTCTGTCCTGCGTGCTGAGCCTGCAGGCGGCGGCCAGCCGGCTGATCTTTTCCTTTGCCCGTGACGGCATGGTGCCCGGACACCGCTGGCTGTCCAAGGTTTCCGGTACCGCCAAGGTTCCCGCGAACGCCCTGATCGTCGCCGCCAGCATTCCCCTGGCCATCTGCATCATCATCTATCTGGGCTCGGACGAACTGCTCACCCAGATCACGTCCTTTGCCGTACTGGGCATCTACATTGCCTTCCAGTCCGTGGTGCTGGCTGCCCTGCGCCAGCGCCTCAAGGGCTGGCGGCCGGCGGGGCCGTTCAGCCTGGGGGCCGCGGGATTCGCGGTCAATGCCGCCGCCCTGGCCTACGGCATCTTTGCCATGGTGCTGCTGGCTTGGCCCGGCAGCACGGGCGTCTTTGTCACCGACTGGACTGTCCTGCTCGGCCTGGCCGTGGTGGCGGGCACCGGCCTTCTCTACCTCCTGCTGGCCCGCCCGGACGCCAAGTCCACGGCGCCGGCCGGCGACGCCATCGACGTCGCCGCGAGGCTGCGGGCCGGCAGTGCCCGGCAAGGCAGTACCTCCATCGCCCCATAAGGCTGTACTGCGAGTCCGACTGGGCCGCCCCCCGACGCGGGGGCACCTACGGCCGATAAACACCACCGTGATAGGCCGTAAGTGCCCCCGCGTTGCACCTAACAGCAGGGCATCGCCCTGGAAAACACGACCGCGCATCAATGCTTCCGTGCACGTCACAGGCCAATTGAGACAATTACGTTACTCAAACCTTTCTTAATTACTGAAAGGGTAGGCTAGCCTTACTTAGGTTTGCATCACTTACCTAAGGAGTTCCGTGGCTTCCGCCGTCTTCCCCCGTTCCGCCGGCCGCCCTGCCGGCCGCCGCCTCCGCACGACCGCGGGGCGGGCCGCAGCTGTTCTGGCCGCCGTCGCGCTGTCCCTGACCGCCTGCTCCACCGGACCAGCAACTTCGACGGCGGCGGACGCGAGCTCCCAGCCGGCCAGCGCCGCCTTCCCGGTCACCATCAAGCACCTCTTCGGCGAGACCACCATCAAGGAACAGCCCAAGCGAGTCATCACCGTTTCGTGGGTCAACGACGACGTCGCGATCGCCCTCGGCGTGGTGCCCGTCGGCATCCCCAAGAACGAATGGGGCGGCAACGACAAGGGCTCCACACCGTGGAAGGACGCCGCGCTCGAGAAGCTCGGCGCTGGCTTCGGCACGGAGAAAGCCCCTGTCCAGTTCTCCGAGGCTGACGGCATCAACTTCACCGAGATCGCCAAGCTGAACCCGGACGTCATCCTGGGCGCCTACTCCGGCCTGACCGAAGAGGACTACAAGAAGCTCAGCGAAATCGCCCCCGTCGTGGCCCAGCCGGAGGTCGCCTACGGCACCTCCTGGCAGGACTCCACCACCATCATCGGCAAGGCCCTGGGCAAGGAAGCCGAAGCCACCAAGCTGGTCTCCGACACCGAGGCCACCATCAAGGACAAGGTCTCCAAGTACCCGCAGATCGCCGGAAAGTCCTACATCTACGGCAACCTGGAACCGGACAAGAGCGACGGCGTCAACGTCTACACGGCCAACGACAACCGCCCGCGCTTCCTCAGCGAAATCGGCATGAAGCTCGCATCCGTCGTCGAGGACAAGTCCAAGGGCTCCAAGGAATTCTTCATCCCGTGGTCCGCAGAAAAGGCCAACGAACTCAGCTCGGACATCTTTGTGACCTGGGTCCCGGATGCGGCCACCACGGACTCCATCAAGGCTGACCCGCTGCTGGGCCAGATCCCGGCCATCAAGACCGGCGCCCTGGTAGCCGACTCGAGCAACACCCTGACGCTGTCCATCTCCGCTTCCTCGCCGCTGAGCCTGCCGTGGTCCCTGGACACGTTCCTGCCGCAGCTGGCCAGCGCGGCGGACAAAGTCGCTGCCGCGGCGAAGTAACACCCTCCCATGACGAACAGTACGACGACGGCGCCCGCCGCCAGCGCGCCCGCACTCCCGGCCCCCACCGGGAGGAAAGCCCCCGCAAAGCAGGCGGCCTGGCTGCTGGCCGCCGTCGCCGTACTTGTTCTGGTCTGCGCGACGTCCCTGGCTGTCGGCGCCCGCGGGGTTCCCCTCGGCACGGTCTGGCAGGCGCTCACGCAATTCGACCCCGCCGACGGCAACCACGCCGTCATCCACGCCCGCATCCCGCGGACCGTGCTGGGGCTGCTCGCCGGCGGCGCCCTCGGACTCGCGGGCGCGGCCATGCAGGGTGTGGCCCGCAACCCGCTGGCCGACCCCGGCATCATCGGCGTCAACGCGGGAGCCGCCCTCGCCGTCGTCACCGGGATCTACGTCTTCGGCGTTTCGTCCCTGACCGGCTACATCTGGTTCGCGTTCATCGGCGCCGCCGCCGCCGCCGTCGTCGTCTACCTGATCGCATCCATGGGACGCGACGGGGCGACGCCGGTCAAGCTGGCACTGGCCGGCGCGGCCCTGAGCGCGGGGCTGTATTCGCTCATGAACGTCGTCCTGGTCTCCAGCCAGGACACCCTGGACCGTTTCCGGTTCTGGCAGGTCGGCGGGATCGCCGGCCGGGACTGGTCGGTGGTGCTGCCCGGGCTGCCGTTCCTGGCCGCCGGGGCACTGATCGTCCTGTTCACCGGGAGGATCCTGAACAGCCTTGCCCTGGGGGATGACATCGCCCGCGGACTGGGCCAGCGCGTCGGCCTCGCCCGCGGCGTTACCGCGCTGGGCGTTGTGCTGCTCTGCGGTTCGGCCACTGCACTGGCCGGGCCGATCGGATTCGTCGGCCYGGTGGTTCCGCACGCGGTCCGCTTCCTGACCGGGCCGGACTACCGCTGGATCCTGCCTTTCTCGCTGGTCCTGGCGCCCGTGCTGCTCCTGCTCTCGGACGTAGTGGGCCGGGTCATCCTGCTGCCCGGCGAAGTCCCCGCGGGCATCATGACCGCCCTCGTGGGTGCGCCCGTCTTCGTGTGGCTGGTTCGCCGCGGGAAGGGGGCCGGGCTGTGAGCAACGCAGACCTGACCCGGGAATCCTCCACCGAGATGGCACTTGGCGGCAGTGATCCGCGCAAACATCGCCGTTATCTGCCATCTCGCGGACTCTTCCGGAGCCGCACCGGGTTCCTGGCCATCGCCGTCGTGGTGCTCCTCGCCGTCAGCATCCTGCTGGGCAGCTACACCGTCACCATCCCGGACTTCTTCAGGATCCTCATTGGCCACCTGACCGGCGGCGAGAAAATCCCCGGCGCCAGCTTCATCGTGATGGAAAACAAGCTGCCCCGGGCAGTCATCGGCACCATGATCGGGATCGCCTTCGGCCTCTCGGGCACCCTGTTCCAGACCATGCTGCGCAACCCGCTGGCCAGCCCCGATGTCATCGGCATCAGCTACGGGGCCAGCGCGGCCGCCGTTACCGCCATCGTCGTCTTCGGAGCCTCCGGGGCGGCAGTTTCCGGCGCGGCGCTCTGCGGGGCCATGGCCGTCGCGGCCGTGATCTACACAATCTCCCGGAGCGGTTCCCTCGGATCCGGGGGCGGCAACCGGGGCAACGCAGCCGGCAGCCGGCTCATCCTGGCCGGCATCGGCATCGCCGCGGCACTGAACGCCGTGGTCAACTTCCTCATGACCCGCGCCGACATCCGCACCGCCGCGGAGGCGCTGATCTGGCTGAACGGATCGCTGAACTCCGCCAGCTGGGACCGCGCCGGGGTGCTGGCGCTGGCGCTGCTGGTCCTGGTGCCCGCCGTCGCCGTCCTCGCCGGCCCGCTCCGGATCCTGGAACTCGGAGACGACGCCGCCGCCGGACTCGGCATCCGGGTGGGCATCACCCGGCTGGGCGTGGTGGTTGCTGCCGTCGCCCTGGCCGCCGTCGCCACCGCGGCAGCCGGGCCTGTGGCCTTCGTGGCCTTCCTGGCCGGACCCATCGCCCGCCGGTTCACCGGCAAGGCGAGCCTGCCCGCCGGCGCGTTCGTTGGTGCCCTGATTGTCCTCGCCGGAGACTACTTCGCCGCCAACATCGCCCCCTTGCTCCTTGACGGCACCGTCCTTCCGGTCGGTGTGGTCACCGGCGCGCTGGGCGCCCCGTTCCTGCTGTGGCTCCTGGTCACGGCCAACCGAAAGGACGCCTGACATGGCGGTTCTCAAAGCCCAGGACCTGACGCTGCAGTACGACCAGCGCCGGGTGGTGGAACGCCTTACGGCGAAGATCCCCGAAGGCAAGGTGACCATGATCGTTGGCGCCAACGCCTGCGGCAAGTCCACGCTCCTTCGCGGCCTGTCCCGGCTGCTCAAGCCGGCCGGCGGCGCCGTGACCCTGGATGGCAAGGACATCCATTCCCGCCCCGCCAAGGAACTCGCCCGCATCCTCGGCCTGCTCCCGCAGCATCCCACCGCTCCGGACGGCATTCTGGTCCGTGACCTCGTGGGCCGGGGACGCTACCCGCACCAGGGCTTCTTCCGGAGCTGGTCAGCAGCCGACGACGCGGCCGTGCAGCGCGCGCTCGAAGCCACCGAAACGCTGGAGCTCGCCGACCGGAACGTTGACGAACTCTCCGGCGGGCAGCGCCAGCGCGTCTGGATCGCCATGGCGCTTGCCCAGGAAACCGACGTGCTCCTGCTCGACGAGCCAACCACCTACCTGGACCTGGCCCACCAGGTGGAAGTCCTGGACCTGGTCACCGACCTGAACCGGCAGCGCCGCACCACCGTGGCAATCGTTCTGCACGACCTGAACCTGGCGGCCCGGTACGCGGACCACGTGATCGCCATGAAGGGCGGCAGGATCGTGGCCGAGGGGCCCTCCACCGAAGTGGTCACCGAGGAGCTGGTCCGGGACGTCTTCGGCCTGGAATCGCGGGTGCTTCCCGACCCCGTTTCCGGCACGCCACTGATCATTCCGCTAGGCCGGCACCACACCGATTTCCCGAAAGCCGAAACCACAATCCTGGAGTTGGTCCCATGACGAGCCGAGCACATCTGACCCGTGCGAATGCAGCCCGCGTGAATTCAGCGGTACGAGACAAACTTGCCACCCAGCCAATGACCCTGGCCTTCGACGTGACAGTCTCCGCTGTGCAGGAGCTCAGCCCCAACTTCCGCCGCATCACCTTCGGCGGGTACTCCCTGCGAGACTTCGGCGTCCACGGCGACACCCTGGACCTTCGCGTGAAGCTGATGATCCCCTCCCTCGCCGAGGACGGCACCCGCCTGCCGCTGCCCGTGTTCGCCTTGGAACAGTCCGGCTGGTACCAGGAATGGCTGGCCATGGATCCCGCAACCCGTGGTTCCATGCGCACCTACACAGTGCGGGAGGAACGCCTCGACGCCGTCTACCCGGAGATCGACGTTGACTTCGTCCTGCACTTCGACGACGCCGGCGACGGCGGGCCCGCCGCGAACTGGGCCGTGTGCGCCAGGCCGGGGGACGCCCTCACCATCATCGGCCCCAACAACCGGGCCGCGCACTGTGTCACGGCGGAGACCTACTCCGGCATCGAATGGCGGCCGGGCCTGGCCCAGCGGGTACTGCTCGCCGGTGACGAGACGGCCGTTCCGGCCATCAGCGCCATCCTGGAAAGCCTCCCGTCCTACATGAGCGGGCATGCGTTCCTGGAGGTCCCCGAGGGAGGCGACTTCTTGGACCTTAAGTCGGACGCCGGCGTCGAAATCACCTGGCTGGCGCGTGGCGCCTCGATCGGCCGCTCGCGTCCGCACGGCGAACTCCTGCAGGAAGCCGTCCGCGCCGCTGTTCCCGAGCCCGGCTGGGTGGGCATCAAGGCTGCCGCGGGCGGCGCCGGCCCGGAACCCGATGACGTCAACGTGGACCAGGACATCCTCTGGGAGACCCCCGCACGGATGGACGCCGCGGCGATCGGAGCCGGCAAGAACCCTGACAAGCCCGCAGGGGCGCTTCCCTTCTACGCCTGGATCGCCGGCGAAGCGGGCACCGTCAAGGAGCTGCGGCGGTATCTGGTGCGGGACGTGGGGATCGACCGGAAGCAGGTTGCGTTCATGGGTTACTGGCGGCAGGGCAAAGCCGAGCTGTAGACCCTCAGGCGGCTCCCGGGTCAGTCACCTTGGGTTCATCCGCTCTTTCCCTTCCGGCTTTTTGCGGCCGCTAGGGTGCCGGGGTGGGTTCTTTTCCTTTGCTTCCGGATCGAGGCGGGCGGCGGGTCTTTGTTGCCTTGGGGGATTCCTTTACCGAGGGCGTGGGGGACCGGAGTAAGACGCTGCCCAACGGTGTGCGCGGCTGGGCGGACCGCGTCGCGGAGAAGCTGGCCAAGGCACAGCCGGGCTGGCATTACGCCAATCTGGCCATCCGCAGCAAACGGCTCCGCCACATCATCGACGAACAGCTCGAGCCCGCCCTGGCCATGGAACCGACGCTGGTCACCCTGTACGCCGGCGGCAACGACATCCTCGACTTTGGCACCGACATGGATGAGCTGATGGCCGAGTATGAGGCGCTTGTGGCCCGGCTCGCCGCGACGGGTGCCACGGTGGTGCTGTTCACCGGCTTCGACGTCAAGGTATCGGCCGTCCTTGAACCACTGAAGAGACGCAACACCCTCTATAACCGGCGCGTCCGGCAGATTGCGGCGAAGTACGAAGCCGTGCTGGTGGACTACTGGTGCTTCGACGCATTCCACGACCCGCGAATGTGGGATTTGGACCGGTTGCACATGTCCAAGGCCGGCCACAAATATCTCGCCGGCCAAGTGCTGGACCATCTGGGCGTTCCCCATAAGATCAGCCCGCTGGACTGGGAGCCGCCGGCCAGGTTGAGCCTGCGGGAGTGGGAACGGCGGCAGCGTCGCTGGTTGCACGATTGGGTGCTGCCGCTCTTTGGCCGCAAGCTTCGCGGCGTCACCCTCGGCGACCGGCTCAGCCCGCGCTGGCCGTCGCCGGTCAAGGTCCCTCGGAAGGGCGGCCTGAAGAAGCTGATGGAGAAAGCGTCACGCGCCGAGCTTTGACGCCGGGCCGAAGTTTTGACGCCGGGCTTAAGAGGGCGCCTCTGAATCCAGCAGGTTCTCGTAGCCCGGAGCCACCCTGTTGGCATGGAACTCCATGACCTCGAAGTCGGCCACGCCATTGACGTAGAACGGGTCCTTGGCCAAGGCGGCGTCAAGGCTGGCCCGGTCCGAATTGGAGAGCAACAGGCCGCCGGTGCGGGGGATTTTTCGCCCCGCGACCATGAAGACGCCGTCGTCGAAGGCCGCCTGTAGCCACTCAACGTGGGCCGGGAGATGGAACTCCACAATGTCGTCGGGGACCTTGTAGGTCAGGGAGACTACGTACATGCGGCCAGCCTACCGGTAGCTGGCCGGGGACAGGCGGGAACATTTAAGGAATTCCCAGCTTGAAGTTGAATCGTCAAGCTTCCAGTCTCCTAGAATGTAGCCATGACCGAACCCCGCTGGCTCAACGCCGATGAACGCCGGGCCTGGCTCGCCCAGCTCAGCATCAACACCATGCTGCCGGCCGCCCTGGACACCCAGCTCCATGCCGCGGGCAAGCTTTCCCTCTTCGACTACAACGTGCTGGCGATGCTTTCCGAGGCCGAGGGGCGCTTCCTGCCCATGAGCGAGCTCGCCGCGCGCACCAGCGCCTCGCTGTCCCGGCTCTCCCATGTGGTCACCAAGCTGCAGAACCGCGGCTGGCTCGAGCGCCGGCCGCACCCCGGCGACGCCCGCGTCACGACGGCTCACCTGACCGATGAAGGCATGCAGACCATCGTGAGGCTCGCCCCTGGCCATGTGGAGGCCGTCCGGTCTTTGTTCATGGATGCCCTCAGTCCCAAAGACGTCGCGGACCTGGCCCGGATCGGCGAGAAGATCGTGGCCCGCCTCGACGACGACCACTGGATCCTGCGCGAACGCTGAGCGCTGCAGCTGCACGCCGCCGCCGGGCCGTCCCGTCTTTGTTGCTCGCGGCAACTGCTGGCAGACTTGACCCATGGATTTCACGTCCCGCTATGTGGCCCTTGGCGACTCCTTCACCGAAGGCGTCGGCGACGACGACCCCACCCGGCCCAACGGCGTGCGGGGCTGGGCGGACCGGGTGGCAGAGGTGCTCGGCGCCGCCGATCCCGGCTTCGGGTACGCGAACCTTGCCATCCGCGGCAGGAAACTCCGCCAGATCATGGCCGAACAGGTGGATGCCGCCGTCGCACTCAAACCCACCCTGGTCAGCATCTACGCCGGCGCCAACGACATCCTCCGGCCCAAGGTCGATATCGATGACCTGCTGGCGGAGTACGACGCCGGCATCCGCAAGCTCACGGCCGCCGGCGCCACCGTGGTGATGTTCACCGGTTTCGACGCGCGGGGCTCCAAGATTTTCGGCACCATGCGCGGCCGCACGGCCATCTACAACGAGCTGGTGCGCGGAATCGCCGGGGACCACGGCGCCCTGCTGGTCGACTACTGGCGCTTCAGTGAGTACTACGACTGGGGCATGTGGGCCACGGACCGGATGCACATGTCTCCGGCCGGCCACGCGAACATGGCAAAGCGCGTCCTCACCGTCCTGGCGCACGAGCACTCGATCGACGTCCCGCCCATGACCCCGGTGCCCGAACTGAGCCGGGTGGACGCCATCCGGGCGAATGCCCGGTGGGTGCGCGAATTCGCCGGCCCGTGGGTTGTCCGGCGCGTCACCGGCAAGTCCTCCGGCGACGGCCTGGAGCCAAAATACGGCCGGCTCACACACCTCTAAACCGCTAAGTCAGAGAACGGCAAGCTAGGTACGAAATCCCGGCGTCGCGAGCAGTTCCCCGCCGCGGCGGACGGCCAGCACATCGATCTCCCAGCCGTCCGTGGCCCGGTGTAGCATCTCGGTCCCGCCCGCGACGATCGCCGTCGCAAGCACGTCGGCCGTGACAATGTCTGCAGCGGCCACGGAGACCTGAATGAACTCGGCGCCCCGGGAGCCCGCGGTCCAGATGTGGTCACCCCGTTCCGCCGAGCCCGACGTCGCAAGGGCGCGCCGGGTGCCTGTTTTCCAGCCGCCCCGCCCGCCCAGCTCGCAGGCGGACAGCAGCGCCGAGCGGTCCAGCGGATCAGCAATTCCGGCCGCCCACGAGGCCCCGCTGCCCGGAACCGGCGAGCCCATCACCAGCACGTCACCACCGGCATTCAGGCACCAGTCAGTGATTCCCCGGATGCGCAGCGCCTCCCCGGCCTGCCCGATTGCGTAGCCCTTGATAATCCCGGATAGGTCCAGCACGCCGTCGGGCCGCTCCGGGGAGAACGCGCCCTCCGTCATGAGCCGCCAGCCCACAGCATCCGCATAGCGGTCCCGCATCCCGGCGGATGAGTCCCGAAGCGACAGCTCGCCGCGCGCCAGCCGACTGGCCTCGGAATCGGGACGGTACAGGCTGAAGGTCTCATCCGAGCCGGCAAACACCCGTTCGACGGCGGCAGTTGCGGCGTCGAGTTCGCGGTCACCGATGGCTCTGGCAGGAATGGTCAGGCTGACGACGGTGCCCATGGAGCCAAAAGTCCTGGCCCTCAGGGCCGATCCGCCCCGCTCAGAGGTTGGCTGCATCGAGGGCCGCCTGCAGGGAGTTCAAATACGCGTCCGACGTCACCGTCGCACCACTGATGGTCTGCACGTCCGCGGACTGGGCCTGGAGCACCTCGGCGCGCAGGAGCGGGGCCGCCCGGTTGCTGATCTGCACGGACTTGCGTTCAGCGTCGGTCAGCTGGAGCGCCGTGACGTCAGTGATCTTTCCGCCCTGAACCGTGATCTGAACCTGGACGGAGCCGAACCGGGTCTGGACAACGGAGCCGGCATACGTCCCCCCGGCCTTGGCCGAGGCTCCCGTGGTGCCGGTCGCGCTCGACGAACCGGACGAACCCGTTGAACCGGACGAACCCGTTGAGCCGGACGTTCCGCTCGAGCCGGATGATCCCGTGGATCCGGTGCTGCCGGTAGTGCCGGCCGCCGCGCTCGCGACGGTGCTGCCCGTATCGGCAACGTGGACGCCCGCCTGCCAGCCTGCAATGAGGATGCCGGCGGAGGCGAGGGCTGCTGAAACTGCTGCGCGGGTTCTCACCAGTCGAACCTTTCGTAGTGGAGCTGATCTTCCCGGACGCCGGCTGCGCGGGCGTCCCCAAGCACGCTTTGCGCCCAGGCGGCGGGGCCGCAGACGTATATGTCGGCGTCGGCGATATTGGGGTCATAACTGGCCAGCCGATGGCCGGCGCGTGCGGAGTTCTCCGGCAGCCAGGTCCGGACTCCGGCCGGGCGGGGGCCGGTCAGGTGGAACAGCGTGGCTCCGCGCCGCTGGCAAAGTTCGAGTATTTCCTGGCCCAGGTACAGCTCGGATTCGCTGTGACCGCGGAGAATGACGGTGGCGTTTCCGGGCTGGAACGGAGTGCTCTCAAGCAGGGCGCGGACCGGGGTGATGCCGATCCCGGCGCCGACCATGACCACACGGTTGCGGCTCCGTGCCGCCGTGCTGAACAGCCCGTACGGGCCCTCCAGGGCCACTTTGGTGCCGGGCTTGAGCCACGCGAGCTGGGCCGAACCCCGGCCCAGGTTGCGGACCGTGATCCTCAGTGTGCCCTGGCCGGCGGCGTCGAGCTGCACGGGATCGGCGGACAGGCTGAACGGATGCGGGTGCCACCACAACCCGGGAGCCAGGAACCGCCAGATAAAGAACCGGCCGCCGCTGCCCGCCAACTGGTCCAGTCGCAGGCCGGACATCTCGATGCTCACCACGCCTGGGGCCACCGGAACTACCCGTTTGACCGTCAGCTGGTGTCGGAACGATGCCACCAGGGGCTGGGCCACCCGGTAATACGCCAAGGCGGCGCCGGTCCCGATGCACAGCGCCAGCCAGTACCAGCGCTGCCAGGTGCCCTCGGCAAAGAGGCCGCCGACGCTGAACTGGTGGGGGAGGGCCGTCAGGACAGCCGCATAGGTCAGAAGGTGGACGGCGTACCAGAATTCGTAAGGGAACCGACGTCGGACCGCCACCAGGGAGGTGACCACGACGGCGATGAACAGGAGCATGGAGATGTAGGCGAGCCACACGTCGGGCACCAGGACCCACAGTGCAACCGCCTCACTGACAGGATCCAGCCCTTCGGCCATGCCGTACCCGATCGCGATGAGGATCCCGTGGGCGAGCAGGAGGTACAAGGCGGGCTTTCCCAGCTTTCGATGCAACTCCAGCGCGCGGTCGTGGCCCACTGTGTTGTCGATCAGTGGAATCCGCGCCGCCAGCAGCAGCATGAGAAGGACCAGGTCCATCCCGGCGAGGCCCGCCACAATCCCCAGCGCGGTGAAGGAGCCGGACGCCGACGTGAAGCCGGCGGCCCCGCCGTCGGCCAGCCACAATGCGACCGCGCCGGCCACGGACGCCCAGAAGAGGACTGTCAGCAGATCCGCCCGCAGCAACCGCCGCCGATGCTGCCCGTCGAACGGGTTCACAGCGCCACGGGGGCTGCGGCGAACCCCGGGACGGCTCGTCAGAAGTTGTGTGTTCATAGAGCCAGAATCTCCTCGCCGCCTATCATTTGGCTGTGAAAATACTTCGCCCGGCATATGACCTGGGAAGAGACCATGCCGTCTGTGCGGACCGGCTGCGGGGCAGTCCCTATACACCATTCAGCGCCGGATTGGTCTTTAATTCGTCGAACTCGTAGACTTGGTAGGCGCTAGGTGGCGCGGAGCGTGTGCAATTGCTCCGGTTGGCAGGACCTGTCTGAGAAATCGACGGTCTTGGTGGCCGGTAGTTAGGGGCTCAAGTTGCGCGCATTCCTGTATTTCGCCCAGCATCCCGGCACTTCGCAATGGCTGTCCACGGACCGCCAACGCCAAGTGCCCGTGGCCCACAATCTTCGCCGCAGTGAGGAACCAGCCGGTTTGTGCCGTCTGACTGAATCCCGCGGAACCGATGGTTGGGGGAGGGAGCCGGATGCGGACGCCGCCTAACGCACGGTCAGCAGGAACTCTGTTAGCCGTTTCATTTATTTTTTGAGGAGAGTCGTCATGGCAGCACACTGCCAGGTGACCGGAGCCGAGCCGGGCTTTGGACACAGCATTTCGCACTCGCACCGCCGCAACAAGCGCCGGTTCGACCCGAACATCCAGAAGAAGCGCTACTGGGTTCCGTCCCTGCGCCGTAACGTCACGCTGCAGGTCTCTGCTCGTGGCATCAAGACCATCGACGTACGTGGCATCGACGTAGTCGTCGCCGCAATCCTGGCACGAGGAGTGAAGCTCTAATGGCAAAGGATAAGGACGTACGTCCGATCATCAAGTTGAAGTCGACCGCGGGCACGGGCTACACCTACGTGACGCGCAAGAACCGTCGTAACGACCCGGACCGCCTGGTTCTGAAGAAGTACGACCCCAAAATCCGCCAGCACGTCGAATTCCGAGAGGAGCGCTAAACACATGGCTAAGAAGTCAATGATCGCTAAGAACGAACAGCGTAAAGTCATCGTCGAGCGTTACGCTGCAAAGCGCCTCGAACTGAAGAAGACCCTGGTTGACGCCAACGCAACCGACGAAGCACGCGAAGCTGCTCGCCTCGGCCTGCAGAAGCTGCCCCGCAACGCCTCTCCGGTACGTCTGCGTAACCGCGACATCATCGATGGCCGTCCCCGCGGTACCTTCCAGAAGTTCGGTATCTCCCGTGTTCGCTTCCGCGACATGGCTCACCGCGGTGAGCTCCCGGGCATCACGAAGTCTTCCTGGTAATTCAGTACTCCTGAAGCCAGTGGCTTGAGAAGGGCCGGCAACCGTTTGGTTGCCGGCCCTTCTTGCGTTTAACGCCGATGGTGGGCCGGCGCCCGGGCCGGGGCGGCTGCCAATTGCCGCGTGGCCGCCTGCCCCACCACGGAGGTCTGTGTCCGCCCCGAGCCACGGTGACGCACCGCACAATTCTCACTTACGACGCCGGAGCCCCGGATTGGGTGCCCGGGCCCGCGTTTGGCCGCGGGTTTTGGGGGTTTTGGGGTGGTGGTGGGGGTGTGTGGGGGTGGGTTTGCGGTGGGGGCGTGGTGGGTGTATTGTTTTCTAAGTCGCCGAGAGGGAGACCAGCGGAAATGCTGGGAACCGGAGGCGGCCAATCCCCTAAATTTCAAGACCGGATCTGGTCGGCGTTTCGTGCGCTCCGGGTTCTGGTGGGGGCGGGTCGGATGGTTTGTGGGTCGCGGAAACGCTGAT